>NZ_JBEYWK010000001.1:260561-271587 GCF_040644415.1 Streptomyces sp. NPDC046985 | reverse complement strand
CCTACGGCCTGTGCCGCCGCTTCAGCAGCAGGCGGGGCAGCGCCGCCGGGGCCGGCTGCCGGGTGGTGGCCGGGGTCGGCGCCGGCGGGCGGGCCAGCGAGCCGTCGGGCAGCGGCTCGACCGCCCCGGTCGGCTCCAGGCGCAGCACCCGGCACTCGCGGGCCCACCGCCCGGTCATGGCCTCGCCGTCGGGCGCGTTCAGCCGCTTGCCCTTCAGCTCGGCCACCGCCGCCTCCCACGCCTCGGACCGCGGCGCGAGTTCGACGACCCGCGCGGCCCAGGAGACCAGGCGGCCGCCCTTGTCCTTGCCGCGCACCGTCACCTCGGCCGCGCCCCCGTCGGCCAGTCCGGGCAGCGGCTGCTCCCCGGGACCGTCGCCGACCACGCAGGCCGCGCCCTCGTGCCAGACGTGCCACAGCGCCTGGGCCGCGGCGCCCGGCGCGCCGACCCACACGAGGCCGGACTTCTTCGTGGCCTCCTCGACGAGGGCCCGGTCGAACAGCGCACTGGTCATGGCAGCAGCCTAACCAGGGCAGCCGGGGTCCCGGACGCGGTCACAGCCAGCCGTTGCGCTTCAGCGTGCGGTGGATGCCGAGGCAGATCACGACCGTGACGCTCATGATCGCCGGATAGCCGTACCGCCAGTGCAGCTCGGGCATGTGGGTGAAGTTCATGCCGTACACCCCGCACACCATCGTCGGCACGGCGATGATCGCGGCCCACGCGGTGATCTTGCGCATGTCCTCGTTCTGCGCGACGGACGCCTGGGCGAGGTTGGCCTGGAGGATGGAGTTGAGCAGTTCGTCGAAGCCGATGACCTGCTCCTGGACGCGGGCCAAGTGGTCGGCCACGTCCCGGAAGTACTTCTGGATGTCGGGGTCGACCAGCCGCATGGGCCGCTCGCTCAGGAGCTGCATCGGCCGCAGCAGCGGCGACACGGCGCGCCTGAACTCCATGACCTCGCGCTTGAGCTGGTAGATCCGCCCGGCGTCGGTGCCGCGCGCGGTGCCGCCCCGGCCCGGCGAGAAGACCTCCGTCTCCACGTCATCGACGTCGTCCTGGAGCGCGGAGGCGACCGCGACGTAACCGTCGACGACGTGGTCGGCGATGGCGTGCAGCACGGCGGAGGGGCCCTTGGCCAGCAGCTCGAGGTCGTCCTCCAGCCGGTGCCGCAGCGCGCGCAGCGAGCCCTGCCCGCCGTGCCGGACGGTGATGAAGAAGTCCCGCCCGGTGAAGCACATCACCTCGCCGGTCTCGACGACCTCGCTGGTGGCGGTGAGCTGGTCGTGGTCGACGTAGTGGATGGTCTTGAAGACGGTGAACAGGGAGTCGTCGTAGCGCTCCAGCTTGGGCCGCTGGTGGGCCTGGACGGCGTCCTCCACGGCCAGCGGGTGCAGCCCGAACTCCGAGGCGATCCCGGCGAACTCGGACTCCGTCGGCTCGTGCAGCCCGATCCACACGAAGCCGCCGTCGCGCCGCACCTGGCGCATCGCCTCCTGCGGGGTCAGCGGCCTCGGAGCCGGGACCCGCGCGCCGTCGCGGTAGACGGCGCAGTCGACGACGGCGGAGGGGGTGGCCGGGTCGCGCGTCGTGTCGTACGTGCCGGTCCCGGTGTCCTTGCGCGGCACCGGGCGGGACGGTCGGACCGCGGCTCGCAGGTCACGGATCATCGACATGGCGGGGCTCCTTCGCGACAAGCAACGAAGAGCCGCCGACTACGGTTGGAACTACCCGGAATGAGGACGTCCAGAGCGCGGATGTTTCGCACGTCCACAAAGCGGGGAGCACCGCACCGTCGCGGTGGCTTCATTGCTGATTCAGCTACTGACGCAGATCAGGCGATACGAGACGAAGTGCTCTTCCGCAGGAGGGCGCGCGCAAACGGGAGACGAGGGCCGAGTACGGGCGGCGACGACCGGAACGGTCGCGTCAGCGGCGGGAAGAGCGGGTGCTACTGCACGGGCGACTTCGATCCATGACAGCCCCACCTCCTCCGGCCGGTCCCTCGTAAGGGAGTTCCCTCGGCGTCGGGGCCTGATCGCGACGCTTCTGCGTGCTGCCCCGAACCACCGGCTCACAGTACCAGTCGGCCGACGTGCCAAGGCGCCGCTTTGCCCGTAGCTGACGAGATCTATGCTCACCGCATGGTCGATGTTCTTGCTCTGGTCGAGGCCCGGTTGCGTTCGTCGCTGGGCGAGCCGTACGCCCGCGCGGCGGTCACATTCCTCGGTGCGGACCGCATCGAGGTGCTGCGTTTCCGCGGTCAAGAGGGTCGCGGTCAAGAGGGTCGCGGTCACGAGGGTGAAGAGGGTGCGGGGCGCGACGGCCGGGGAGGCCCCGTCGTCCGCTACGCCACCCTCGGCATGTCCGCCCATCCCATGACGGACCCCGCGGCGATGCTCGCCGACCCGGTCGAGGGGCCGCGCGCCGAACTGGTGCTGTCGGTCCGGGCCGGACGCGCCGACACCGACAAGGCGCTCCGCCCGCTCGCCGTGCTGGGCGCGTCGCCCCAGGTCGAGGGCGTGGTCGTGGCGCCGGGCGGCTCGCTCGACGTGGGCGGCCCGCTGTGGCCGGGCGCGCCCTTCACCTCCGTGCTGGTGGCCGAGCCGGGGGGCCTGGTAGAGGACTTGGAGCTGGATGAGCCGCTCGACCCCGTCCGGTTCCTGCCGCTGCTGCCGATGACGCCGAACGAGGCGGCCTTCAAGCGGGTGCACGGCGCCCAGGCGCTCCAGGAGCGCTGGCTGGCGAACGGGACGGACCTCCGGGACCCCGCCCGCCGCTCCGTCCCGCTGGATTGATCCGCTTGTCGGCCGCCCGCCCCATGACCGCCCCTCGGCGGCCGTGAAGGCCACGGAAGCTATCTGGTCTGGTCGTCTGCTCCCCCGGACGGGTGATCGTCCTTGACGCGGCGCGGTCCGGGTAGGACCGTGGGGCCCTATGAGGGGTGAACCCAGTTGCCCGAAGTGCGGTGGCCGGGTCAGGGCTCCCGGGCTCTTCAGCGACTCCTGGCAGTGCGAGGCGCACGGCACGGTGCAGCCGCTCCAGCCCGTGATCCCGCCCGGTGTCGACGCCCTCTCCGCCGTCGTGCAGCGCACGCAGGTGCCGGTGTGGATGCCGTGGCCGCTGCCGGTGGGCTGGCTGTTCACCGGCGTCGCCTGCGCCGGGGACGAGCGCAGCGGCGGCCGCGCCACCGCCGTCGCCTGCTCGGGGCCCGGTCCGCTCGGCGGCATAGGCGAGCTGATCCTGGTCGCCGAGGAACTCGGCGTCGGCCTCGGCGCACGCTATGCGGGCATCGACGGCCCCGACCCCGGCCCTTCGCTGAACGTGGAGAAGCCCTCGGACGCCAAGGTGCTGGCCGGCGGCCGCCCGACCCCGCTATGGAACGTCCCCGGCGCCCCGGTCGACCGCGCCGTCTTCGCGGGCGAGGCGCGCGGGCTGTGGCTGTGGGCGGTGGTCTGGCCCGAGCAGTCGGGGCTCCTCATGTACGACGAGCTGGTCCTCGCCGACCTGCGCGACGCGGGCGCCGAACTCGAACTGGTGCCGTGCGGTGCGTTGTCGCCGCGCCTGCTGCGTCCCTGAGGGGACCCCTGACGTGAGGCGGCGGGGGTGACGCGAGGCGGCGGGGGTACGGCGCGGGCGTCCGGGAGAGGCTGACGCGAGGTGAGGTGGCGCGGGCGGCTAGGAGAGGCGGGGGCGCGGCGCGGGCGTCGGGAGGCGGGAGGCGGGCCGACCTGAGTCGAACGAGGCCGCGCGGGCGACGGCACGGGGGCCTGGATGCGAGGGGGCGACTCGGGCGAGCAAGCGACGGCACGGGGGCCGGTAGGCGAGGGGCTGGCTCGGGCGCGCGGGCGACGGCGCGGAGGGCGGGAGGCGAGGGGGCGGCTCTGGCGAGCGGGCGACGGCGCGGGGGCCGGAATGTGAGGGGGCGGCGCGGAGGCCGAGGCATGAGGAGCCGAGGTGTAGGGGGCGGGCCGGGCGAGCGGTTGTGACGGGGCAGGCGTCACGTCCCGTTATGCTTAGGTGTCCGCTTCCGTCCCGTCATCGCCTGGAGTCCGTGTCGTGCGCATCGATCTGCACACCCACTCCACCGCGTCCGACGGCACGGACACCCCGGCCGAGCTGGTGCGCAAGGCCGCGGCGGCCGGTCTGGACGTCGTCGCGCTGACCGACCACGACACCACCCGGGGACACGCCGAGGCGCTCGCCGCGCTGCCGGAAGGGCTCACCCTCGTCACCGGCGCCGAGTTGTCCTGCCGCCTCGACGGCGTCAGCATGCACATGCTGGCCTACCTCTTCGACCCCGAGGAACCCGCCCTGCTCGCCGAGCGGGAGCTGGTCCGCGACGACCGGGTGCCGCGTGCCCAGGGCATGATCGTCAAGCTGAACGAGCTGGGCGTGCCGGTCACCTGGGAGCAGGTCTCCCGGATCGCCGGCGACGGCTCGGTCGGCCGGCCACACGTCGCCTCCGCGCTGGTGGAGCTGGGCGTCGTGCCGACAGTGGGCGACGCCTTCACCGAGCAGTGGCTGGCCGACGGCGGCCGGGCCCACCTCCCCAAGCACGAGACGGACCCCTTCGAGGCGGTCCGGCTGGTCAAGGCCGCCGGCGGCGTCTGCGTCCTCGCCCACCCGGCCGCCGCCCAGCGGGGTCCCACGGTCTCGGAGTCCGCCGTCGCGGAGCTGGCCGCCGCGGGGCTCGACGGCATCGAGGTCGACCACGTCGATCACGTTGACCAAGTGGGCCCCGCCGAGCACGACCCGCGGACCCGGGACCGGCTGCGCGGCTTGGCCGCCGACCTGGGACTGCTGGTCACCGGGTCGAGCGACTACCACGGCAGCCGCAAGACCGTCGCGCTCGGCGCGTTCACCACGCACCCGGACGTCTACGGGGAGATCACGCGGCGGGTGACCGGCGCGTTCCCGGTGCCGGGAACCGGCGGCGCCTGACCCCGGCCCCTGGCCCGTATCCCCGCCCGGCCTCCGGGCCCGTACCCCCGCTCGGCCCCCGGGCCCGTAACGCCGCCCGGTCTCCGGGCCCCATCCCTGCCCGGCATCACTGCTCCGCCCGCACCCTTTTCCGCTCTTCCGCAAGGCTCGTGTACACCCATGTTCGACGCTGCCATTTTCGGCTCCCTCTTCCTGACCCTCTTCGTCATCATGGATCCCCCCGGGATCACCCCGATCTTCCTGGCGCTGACCGCCGGGCGCCCCGGAAAGGCGCAGCGGCGCATGGCCCTCCAGGCCGTCTGCGTGGCCGGCGGCGTCATCGCCGTGTTCGGGGTTCTGGGCCAGCAGATCCTCGACTACCTGCACGTCTCGGTGCCGGCGCTGATGATCGCCGGCGGACTGCTCCTACTGCTGATCGCGCTCGACCTGCTCACCGGCAAGACCGACGAGCCCAAGCAGACCAAGGACGTCAACGTCGCGCTCGTCCCCCTGGGCATGCCGCTGCTGGCCGGCCCCGGCGCGATCGTCTCCGTCATCCTGGCCGTGCAGAAGGCCGGCAGCGTCTCCGCCCAGATATCGGTCTGGTCCGCGATCCTCGCCATCCACGTCGTGCTGTGGCTGGTCATGCGCTACTCGCTGCTGATCATCCGGGTCATCAAGGACGGCGGCGTGGTCCTGGTGACCCGCCTCGCGGGCATGATGCTCTCAGCGATCGCCGTCCAGCAGATCATCAACGGCGTCCTCCAGGTCGTCCGAGCCTGAACTCGCTCTTGGACGCTCCGACCGCCGCAGGGCGACGAGTGTCTTCTGGCGTCTGGCGATTCGCCCAAGGTGCAGTGGGTGGCCCGGTGCCCGTTCGGAGTGCCAGGCGGCCGTCCGGGGCCGGTACGAAGGGCGGCCCCGGCGTCCGTCGCATGCTCAGGAGAGCTGCCCAGTTCGGGACGAGGTTCGAAACAGTCGGCGAGAGCACTCAGTCAGGCAGCGCCGCAGTGAGATCCACCTCGACGAGCTGGCCGGGAAAGCCGAGCTGGGCGACGCCCAGGAGCGTACTGGCGGTGGAGAAGGCCGGACCGAGGGCGGATTCGGTGAGCCGACGCCACGCGGCTCCGAGAACCTCCCTCTCATCGCTCCGCACATAGATCACTGACCGCACCACATGGTGCGGCTGGGCGCTTACCGCTGCCAGGGCGATGAGCGCGTTCGCGACCACCTGGTCGACCTGGGTCTCGAGGGAACCGGAACCGGCGAGGTCACCGTTCGGATCGAGTGGGCACTGCCCCGCCAGGTAGGCCGTACGACCTGCCTCCACCACCGTGACGTGGTGGTAGCCGGGCGTCTCATGCAGCTGCTCTGGGTTGATGCGGGTGATCTTCTCAGTCATGCCAGCGAGTCTGACCAGCGTGGTGCCCGCGCGCACCGCAATTTACGCTGCCGGCAAGCACTCCGCGGCAACCGAGGTGGGAGAGGACGAGCTGAGCTTGTTCTCTCCCACCGCGCCATGCAGACCCGAGCCCTGCACTGCCGCCTGCGGTGGCGCAGCGCGAACGGCCGCCACCCCGACGTCCTGGCCGCTCAACGCCGCGAACGCGCCCGCATCCGCCGCAAGAAGGGCATCCGCCGGGGCGGACGCGTACCGGCTGCCACGGCCTGGCTGCCACGGCCTGGCTGCCACGACCTGGCCGCCACGGCCTGACTGCCGCGCCGGACGCCACGGCCACAGCTCGGCGTTCTGCCGCGGATCTTCCCCTCAGGCGGGCGGAACCCGGCGGGCAGGGACCTCGAAGACGAGTTCGAGACCGTCCTCTTCATCCCACTGTTCTCCGACCTCGACGAAGCCGAAGCCCGAGATCGTGGCCAGGGATGCCACGTTGTCGGGGCTGATCGTCGCCCGCACGGTCGTGACCGCGGGTTCGCCTGCCGCCCGGCCAAGCAACTCGATCAACGTGGATCGGGCGTATCCTCGGCGACGGAAGTCGGGAGCGATGGAGTAGCCGATCTCGACCGTGCCGGCCTCATCGGGCGGCCCGTGGAACCCGGCATGTCCGACGACGAGACCCTTGTCGCCGACGACCGCTTGCCGCACCATCCACCGCGCACGGCCGGGATCGGCGGCCATCTGGTCGAGCCGGAACCGCCACAGCCACCGTGCTCTGTCGATCAGGAAGTACTCGGTCAGCGAAACCCCGGCCATCCTGCTGGCTCCGGATCGGTCTCCATCGAGCAAGGCGGACATCACCCGGCCTGACAGCTCGACGAAACGGATGTGTTTCGGGCTCCGCATGAGCGGTCTCTGAGGATCGGCTTCATCTGCCACCTACGGATGCTCGCCGACCGACCCCCAGTGCGTCCACCGGTTTCGAAGCGGTCTGGCCAGCGGCCGGCGGCAGCGTCCTCCACCGCACCCCCCACCCAGTGAACGTTCCCGGTCGCGGCGAAGGCGCTCGATGCCGTGCAGTGATGACCGGTCCCGGTGCGCGGCGCCGGTCACCCGCTTCTCCGGGACCCGCGCGGACTCCCCGAGCATGCGCGAAGCCCCCGCGCGGCGGCAGGTGCGACACGGGGGCTTCGGGCAGAGGCGACAACGGTCGCGGGCGGGCAGGGGAGTAGGGGCGGACGTTATGAGGCCGTGGTCTCGGCCGGCCGGATCCAGAGCCGCTGACCTATCGCGGCGGCCTGCTGGACGATCCGGTTGACGGAGGCGGCGTCCACGACGGTGCTGTCCACGGCGGTGCCGTCGACCTCGTCGAGTCGCATGATCTCGAAGCGCACAGGCTTCTCCCTTCGTCTGGTCATCCTCCATCGGAGAATTACTGTGAAGTGGGCGGTGCACGCGGCGCCGGTGCCGCGTGCTCCATACGAGTGCAACCGTCTGCGCTGCACAAACATTCCGTACGCTAAAGAAAATTTTCGAGTGTCTAATGACCGGCCGGTCCGGCGCCGCCTGAACGGACGATCCGGCGCCCGCCGGTCGACCCACAGGGGCCGGTTGTACTCGCAGCGTGAGCGCCGGGACAATGGAAGCGATGAACGAGGCCCTGAACGCCATGAGCGACGACCACGCGGCGCTGGCCGCGCGCATCGACCACACGAACGAGCTGCTGGAGCGCATGCTCGCCGAGGTGGCCAAGACGCCCTCCACGCACGCGATCTTCGTCGACGCCGGCTACCTCTACGCCGCCGCCGGCCGCCTCGTCGCCGGGACCGAGGACCGCCGCGCCTTCGACCTGGACGCCGAGGGCCTGATCGACGCGCTGATCGACCGCGCCCGCACCGTCTTCGCCGACAGCCGCCTGCTGCGCGTCTACTGGTACGACGGCGCCCGGCGTCGCATCCACACCGCCGAGCAGCAGTCCATCGCCGAACTGCCCGACGTCAAGGTCCGCCTCGGCAACCTCAACGCCAACAACCAGCAGAAGGGCGTCGACTCGCTGATCCGCTCGGACCTGGAGTCCCTGGCCCGCCACCGCGCCATCAGCGACGCCGCGCTGCTGGGCGGCGACGAGGACCTGGTCTCCGCCGTCGAGGCCGCCCAGGGCTACGGCGCCCGGGTCCACCTCTGGGGCATCGAGGCCGCCGAAGGCCGCAACCAGGCCGAGCCGCTGCTGTGGGAGGTCGACAGTCAGCGCACCCTCGACCTCGACTTCTTCAAGCCGTACGTCTCCCGCCGCACCGCGGTCGCCTACGATCCGGCGGGAGCGAACCGGCCCAGCCGGGAGGACGTTCGCTTCGTCGGCGCGCAGATCGCCGCGAAGTGGCTCGCCGCGCGCGGCCGGGACACGCTGGTGGAACTCCTGCCCGGCCACCCCTACCTGCCCGGCTCGGTGGACCAGGACCTGCTGGTCGAGGCCGAGAGCCTCCTCCAGTACTCCCTGCGCGGCCAGGCCGACCTGCGCCGCGCCCTGCGAGACGGCTTCTGGGACCATCTCCAGGCCCAGTACTAACGGCGGCCGCAGCGCTGAGACGGCTACCGCACTGACGGCGGCTACAGCGCTGACGGCGACTACCGCACTAGCTGGGGTCTTCCTGGCTGCGTGCGGCGCCGTCCCAGAAGTCGGCGAGGGCCCGAGCCGTGGCGAGCGGCTGCTCGCAGTTGGGGGAGTGCTCCGCGCCCTCCACGACCGTGCGCCGTGCGCCGAGCCGCCGGGCCATGTCGTCCAGCAGCGGCACCGGCCAGGCGTCGTCGCGCTCGCCGGACAGCACGTGGAACGGCAGCGCGACCGCGGCGAGTTCGGCCACCCGGTCCGGCTCGACGCACAACTGGCGTCCGGTGGCCAGGAGTTGCGCGGGACTGGTGCCCAGCCAGCGCCGGCGCAGATCCTCCCGGTCGTCGAGGCCCGCGTCCATACCGGCCCGGTCGTCCTCCGACGCCTCCATGGCGCGCATCGCTTCCCACACCTGCGCCATCGTCATCACGCCGAGCGCGTCCTCCAGCAGCTTCACCCGCTGCTGCTGGCCGACGGAGATCTGCGCCGGGCCGGAGGCCATCAGGGTGAGCGAGACGAAGGCGGAGCAGTCGAGCAGCACGGCCGCACGCGCGAGGTGACCGCCCAGGGAATGCCCGAGCAGGTGCGGGGGCGCTCCGAGCGCGGTGGCCTGCGCGAGGACGTCCCGGGCGAGTTCGTCCTGCGCGTACGCCGACTCGTCGTCCCGCGGACCGTCGGACTCGAACTGGCCGCGCCCGTCCACCGCCACGGTCCGGTACCCGCGCGCCGACAGCAGCCCGTGCAGCGGGTTGAAGTCCTCCTTGCTCCCGGTGAAACCCGGCACCAGCAGCACGGTTCCGCGCGGCTCGGCGCCGGACGCCGGGGGCGAGTCCACCACGGCGAACTCGCCGCGCGCCGTACGCAGCCGACGGGCGCGGGCGCCGTCCGGCGGGACGAAGGTCGGGGGCCTGCTCATGCGGTGAGGTTAGCGGGCGCCCAGAGCCGGTGTGCGGGGCGGGGGCGGGGCGCGCGGCGGACCGGCCCTGCGGACGCCGGTCCGCGGAACCGGCCCGCGGACGCCAGCGGCCCGATCTTCACGCGGTGGACCGACCTGCGGACGCCGTCGGACCGACCCCCGCGCGGTGCACCGACCTGCGGACGCCGACGGCCCCACCCACACCCAGTGGACCGGCCCGCAGACTCCGGTGGCCCGCCCCCCTAGTGGAGCCGCCCGCAAAGTCCGGTGGCCTCCCCCGCAGCGAACCCGCCGCAGACTCCGGTGGCCCGCCCCTCGCAGCGGAGCCGCCCGCAAACGCCGACGGCCCGGCCCACACAGAGTGGGCCGGGCCGCCGGGTATGCCGGTCGCGGATCAGGCGTCGGCGGACTCCACCGTGGCCGCCGCCTTCCGGGCGCGGCGCGCGGCGGGCTTGGCCGCCGGCTCGCCGGTGGCCTGCGCCGGGATCTCCGCGGTGACCGCCTCGGCGGCGGCCTTCCGGGTACGGCGCCGCGGCGCGGCCTCGGTGCCGTCGACGGCGGCCTCCGGGGCGGCGGCTGCCTTGCGGGTGCGGCGGGGCTTGGCCTCCGTGGCCTCGGCCGGGTCGGCCGCGGTCACGGGGGCGGCCGCAGCCTTCTTGCGGGTCCGCTTGGGCGCGACCTCAACGACCGCGTCGGCGGCGGCCTCCAGCACGGCGGCGGCCTTACGGGTCCGCTTGGGCTTGGCGTCGGCCTCAGCGGTGTCCGTGGCCGTCGGCGTCGCGGTCGCCGCGGTCTTGCGGGTGCGGCGAGGCTTGGCGTCGGCGGTCTCGGTGGCGCCCTCGGCGGTTTCGGCGGCGGCCTTGGCGGCGGCCGTCTTGCGGGTCCGCTTGGGCGCGACCTCAACGACCGCGTCAGCGACGGCCTCCAGGACCGCGGCAGCCTTGCGGGTCCGCTTGGGCTTGGCCTCCGCGGTCTCCGCGGTCTCGGTGGCGCCCTCGGCGCCGTCGACGGCGGCCTTGGCGGCGGCCGTCTTCCGAGTCCGCTTGGGCGCGATCTCAACGACCGCGTCGGCGGCGGCCTCCAGGACGGCGGCTGCCTTGCGGGTGCGGCGGGGCTTGGCCTCCGTGGCCTCGGCCGGGTCGGCCGCGGTCACGGGGGCGGCCGCAGCCTTCTTGCGGGTCCG
>NZ_JBEYWK010000001.1:0-260466 GCF_040644415.1 Streptomyces sp. NPDC046985 | reverse complement strand
GTCCGCTTGGGCGCGGCCTCGGCCGCGCCGTCCGCCGCGTCGGTCACCGTGCCGGCGTCGGCCGGTGCGGCGACGACGGCCACGGCGGCCTTGCGGGTGCGGCGCCGGGGCGCGGACGTGGTCGACTCGGCAGCGTCCGCCACGCCCTCGGCCGTGGTCACGGCCGCCTCGGCGGCGACCGCCTTCGTGCGGGTACGGGTGCGGCGCGGCGCCGGCTCGGTCGCCGGGACCTCGGCGGCGGGCTGCGCGGCGGCCGGTTCCGGCGCCTGCGAGGAGACCGCGGCCTCGACCGGCGCGGACGTCGCCGGGGACTCCGCCGTCGTCGGGGACTCCGCCGCCTTACGGGTGCGTCGGCGGCGCGGCGCCTCCGGGGCCAGGGCGGCCTCGGTCGCCTCGACGGCCCGGTTCTCCGCCGTCGTCACCGCGGACTCGGCGGCGCCCGGGAGGGCGACCGCCTCCACGGTCGCGGCGGTCTGCGGCGACGAGGGAGCGGTGGAGGCCACCGGCTCGGTCGCCGTCGCCGCGCCGGACGCCGCCGGGCGTCCGGCTGCGCCGCCCCGCGTGCGCCGACGGCGACGGGGGGTGCGGGCGCCGCTCTCCTCCGTGGCCGGGGACTCCAGCGGTGCGGGACCGGCGGACGCGGCCGCCTCGGTGACCGCCGCCGTACCGGACGCCGCGGCGGCGCCGTCGAGCGGCGCTCCGCTCCGGGTGCGGCGCCGTCGGCGCGGGGTGCGCGCCGGACGCTCGCGTTCGCGGTCGCCTCCGGCCGAACGGACCTCGTCCCGGCCGCCCCGGCCGTCCCGGCCACCATGGCCGCGGGCGCCGCGGCCGCCGGTCTCGCCGAGGTCCTCCAGCTCCTCCGCGTCCAGCCCGGCGCGGGTGCGCTCCGAGCGGGGCAGGATGCCCTTGGTGCCCTGCGGGATGCCCAGGTCGGCGAAGAGGTGCGGAGAGGTGGAGTACGTCTCCGGCGGGTCGTTGAACTTGAGTTCCAGCGCCTTGTTGATGAGCTGCCAGCGCGGGATGTCGTCCCAGTCGACCAGCGTGACCGCCGTGCCCTTGTTGCCCGCCCGGCCGGTGCGGCCGATGCGGTGCAGGTACGTCTTCTCGTCCTCGGGCGACTGGTAGTTGACGACGTGCGTGACGCCCTCGACGTCGATGCCGCGCGCCGCGACGTCGGTGCACACCAGCACGTCGACCTTGCCGTTGCGGAAGGCGCGCAGCGCCTGCTCGCGGGCGCCCTGGCCGAGGTCGCCGTGCACCGAGCCGGAGGCGAAGCCGCGGCGCTGGAGCTGCTCGGCGATGTCCGCCGCCGTGCGCTTGGTGCGGCAGAAGACCATCGCCAGGCCTCGGCCCTCGGCCTGGAGCATCCGGGCGACCATCTCCGCCTTGTCCATGGAGTGCGCGCGGTAGACGAACTGCTTGATGTTGGCGACCGTCACGCCCTCGTCGTCCGGGGCGGTGGCGCGGATGTGGGTGGGCCGCGACATGTAACGGCGGGCGAGACCGATCACCGCGCCCGGCATGGTGGCCGAGAACAGCATGGTCTGCCGCTTGGCCGGCAGCATGGCGATGATCCGCTCGACGTCGGGCAGGAAGCCCAGGTCGAGCATCTCGTCGGCCTCGTCGAGCACCAGGCACTTGACGTGCTTCAGGTTCAGCTTCTTCTGACCGGCCAGGTCGAGCAGCCGGCCCGGGGTGCCGACGACCACGTCGACGCCCTTCCTCAGGGTCTCGACCTGCGGCTCGTAGGCCCGGCCGCCGTAGATCGCGGTGACCCGCACGTTGCGCACCTTGCCGGCGGTCAACAGGTCGTTGGTGACCTGGACGCACAGCTCGCGCGTGGGGACGACGATGAGCGCCTGGGGGGCGTCGGTGAGCGCCTCCGGCTTGGCGCGGCCCGCCTCGACGTCGGCCGGGACGGTCACCCGCTCCAGGAGCGGAAGGCCGAAGCCGAGCGTCTTTCCGGTGCCCGTCTTGGCCTGGCCGATCACGTCCGTGCCCGAGAGGGCGACCGGGAGCGTCATCTCCTGGATGGGGAAGGGAGTGGTGATGCCGACGGCTTCCAGGGCCTCGGCCGTCTCGGGGAGGATCCCGAGGGATCGAAACGTCGTAGTCAGGGTGCTGCCTCTTCTGTGTGTGCGGCGCGAGGCGAGCGCGGGGGTCGTGTCGTCCGACCGTGCCGGGGACGCCGGTCGCCCACGGGGCGGACCGCATGGCACGGGACCACAGCCGACGCTCTAGCGCTCGAACCGCTGGGAGGTCCCTCCGATCGTCGTACGCGCGGTGCCGTACGGTCAGGGAGGGCTGTCGGGTCGGAGCCGATCGGGCCACCGACCGGGCATCCTCATGCGTGCGCCGCGTCGAGGCATGCTGAACGACGTCGGCATACTCGGCAGGCGCATTACCACCATACCCCGGATTCACGCACACGCGATGGCCGATTTGGTCACGTACCCGCCGTCACACTCGTCGACCAGGTCCCTCAGGGCAGGGGCGGGCGAGCTATTGTGCGCTCCATGACGACCCCTGACAAGCCCGCTGCCTCTGAGAACGCCGCCGACGCCCCCGCCGGGCGCACCGGGATCGCCGCCCAGGGCTGGGCGACGGCCGGCGCCGACCCGCAGTACCACGCCGCGGTCGTCGACCTGCTCGGCGCGCTCGCCTACGGGGAGATGGCCGCGTTCGAGCGGCTCGCGGAGGACGCCAAGCTGGCGCCCACCCTCGCCGACAAGGCCGAGCTGGCGAAGATGGCCTCGGCCGAGTTCCACCACTTCGAGCGGCTGCGCGACCGGCTCAGGGAGATCGGCGAGGAGCCGACGGCCGCGATGGACCCCTTCGTCGCCGCGCTCGACGGCTTCCACCGCCAGACGGCGCCCTCGGACTGGCTGGAGGGGCTCGTCAAGGCCTACGTCGGCGACTCGATCGCCAGCGACTTCTACCGCGAGGTCGCGGTGCGCCTGGACTCCGACACCCGCGAGCTGGTCCTGGCGGTCCTGGACGACACCGGGCACGCCGGCTTCGCCGTGGAGAAGGTCCGCGCGGCCATCGACGCGGACCCGCGCCTGGGCGGCCGGCTGGCGCTGTGGGCGCGGCGCCTGATGGGCGAGGCGCTGTCGCAGTCGCAGCGGGTCGTGGCCGACCGCGACGCGCTGTCCACGATGCTCGTAGGCGGGGTCGCCGACGGGTTCGACCTGGCCGAGGTCGGCCGGATGTTCTCCCGCATCACAGACGCGCACACCAAGCGGATGGCCGCGCTGGGGCTGGCCGCCTGACGCGGGCGCGCGAGGCAGACTCCGGGGCCACCCAGGTCGGGGCGTGCACCCCGGGCCTGGCGCGGGCGCGCGAGGCGGACGCCTTATGCGGACGCCCGAGGCAGACGCCTGACGTGGCCGCCTGACGCGGCTGCTCGGGGCGGGCGCCTGACGCGGACGGTGGGGGGCGGGGGCACCCGCCGCTCATGGGTCCGCGCGCGGGTCCGGAGGGCGCGGGCGCCGCGCTCCGGATTCGGCGCCTGCGGCCCCAGCCGGTCGGCGCGCGCCGGGATGGGCCAGTGCGGCCCGGCGGGGGTGGGCCAGTGCGACCCGGTGTGGCCTGGGGTGGACCGTCCGCGCATAGCGCTGGTGCGCCGGGCCCGGCGCGGTCGGTCAGCGGACGCGCCGGCGGCGGCGCCGGATCAGGCCGGCGCGGACCACCGGCGCAGTGCTCCCGAGGGGCGCAGCAGCAGCGACAGAGCGGCGGCGGCCACCACCGCCGCACCGGCCAGGCTCGCCAGCAGACCGCCGGAGCCGATCGCACTGCGCGTGACGAAGCCGCCGAACAGCGCGCCCGCGACGCCGGTGAAGAGCACCAGCCGACGGGACGGCAGACGGTGGGACAGGCGGCGGAACGCCGCCCAGCCGAGCAGCAGGCCGAGCACGGCGGAGCCGAACGTTGCCAAGAGCATGAAGAGTCCCTCCCACACGGTCGCCCAAGCCTGACGGTCCTAGCCGGTCATACCCCTGACCTGCGGAGCACAACCCTCCCGTGTAGGCCGTTCGGGGGATGCCCGCAGAGGTGTATGCGCGCTCCCCGCACGCGCCCCCGTCTACGCCCCTTCCGCACCTTCCGCGCCCCGCCGGACCACCGGGAGGGCGTTGCGGCACGGCGTTCGGCAGCGGGAACGGCATGCGCCCCGGCGGCACCACGACCAAGCAGTCCGGAGACACGAAGAGGGGCCCAGCGGCAGTGCCGCCGGACCCCTCTTCCCGTCCCGCATGCCGGCCGGGCGCTCGCGCGCCGCTCGCGGCGGACTACAGCGCGCCGAAGCCCACCTTGCGCGGGGAGGGCTCGCCCAGCTCGACGTACGCGAGGCGCTCGGCCGGAACCAGTACCTTGCGGCCGTGCTCGTCCACGAGAGTCAGGAGCTGGGACTTGCCGGCCAGCGCCTCGGCCACCGCCCGCTCGACCTCCTCAGCGCTCTGACCGCTGTCCAGAACGATCTCGCGAGGCGCGTGCTGCACGCCGATCTTGACCTCCACGGCTATGTCCCTCCGACGGTCAGTGAAGTGCGCGACCTTCCGCGCCGTACCCGCACACATTAGCCCGGTGAGGGGACGGACACGCTGGGCCGGGCAACGCCAGGAGCGAACAGACCGCGGCGCCGGTCAGTGGTGTTCGTTGCCGTGCAGCGGGAAGCCCGCGATGCCGCGCCACGCCAGGGACGCCAGCAACTGCACCGCCTGGTCGCGCGGCACGCTGCGGTCGCTGTGCAGCCAGGAGCGGGCCACGACCTGCGCGAGGCCGCCGAGCCCGGAGGCGAGCAGCATGGACTCGGCGCGCGAGAGGCCGGTGTCCTCCGCGATGACCTCGCAGATCGCCTCGGCGCACTCGGTGGTCACCTTGTCCACGCGGGCGCGCACAGCGGGCTCGTTCGTCAGGTCCGACTCGAAGACCAGCCGGAAGGCGCCGCCGTCGTCCTCCACGTAGGCGAAGTAGGCGTCCATCGTGGCGCGCACGCGCTGCTTGTTGTCGCTCGTGGAGGCCAGCGCGCTGCGCACGGCCTGGATGAGCGACTCGCAGTGCTGGTCGAGCAGCGCCAGGTAGAGGTCGAGCTTGCCCGGGAAGTGCTGGTACAGCACCGGCTTGCTGACCCCGGCGCGCTCGGCGATGTCGTCCATGGCCGCGGCGTGGTAGCCCTGCGCTACGAAGACCTCCTGGGCCGCGCCCAGCAACTGGTTCCGGCGGGCACGGCGCGGCAGGCGCGTGCCGCGCGGGCGTGCCGCCTCTGTCTGCTCGATGGCTGTCACGCCGCCTCCCAAAGTCGTCCTCCGCGGTGTGCGCCGCGCCGCCATCGTACTTTTCGGTAACCCCGCCGCGCGCGGTGTGAGCGCAGAATTTCACGGACCGGGCGGCGCGGAAACAGCGTGGAAACGGCGCAGAAAGCGGCAAAGCGGCCCAGCGCGGTCGGCTGCGGGGGCGTCCGGCGTCAGCCCCGCCCCCGCCTGACGGTGTCTCCGCGCACGGCGCCGACCCGCCGCGCGTCGACGGTCCCGCGCTCGGTGCCTGTCCCTCGCCCGTCGGAAATCTCGCTTATCTCGCCCTCGGCTTCGATTCCGCGCCCACCGGTGCGCGGCCCGTCACCGGTAGTCGTCCTCGTCCAGGGACACGACTCGTGCCTGCTCGGCGAGGTCCGCCTCGTTCGCCCGGTCCGGGTCGGCGCCGGTCAGGGGATCGTCGTGCTGGGGAGCGATGTCCGCCCGCTGCTCCGCGGAGTCGCCCTCCGGGGCCTCCACGTCGATCTCGGCGCCGTTGCGCCTCCCGTTCCCGTCCTCGAACGTCTCGGGATCGGTGGGGTCGATGGTCATGCTGGGCTCCCTTCCTGCGGGTGTCCCTGAAGGCGACAGGGGCGGTATGGGGGTGCCCTGCCTACGAGCCTAGGAGACACCCGATGTGCACGCCATGCGGTTCGGCGGCCTCCGGCAAGGGCTCGGTCCACGGTGCGCGGCGCACCGTTCCCGCCGCGCCGGGGCCGCCCGCACCGTGCCGCTTGTGACGGCGGACACAGGGGCCATCGCGTGATCGTCTCGTAACATTGCCGCATGTCTTCGACCGAGCTGCCTTCCGTGCCGGCCGCCAACGTTCTCCCCCGGGTGGCGCCCGTCAGGGCCGAAGAGGGCGAACGGCTGCGGTCGGTCGAACTGCCGGGGCTGACGCTGGCGGTGCGCTCCCGGCCGCCCGCGCGCCAGGACCTGCCGCCCGCGCTGTACGTCCACGGGCTCGGCGGCTCCTCGCTGAACTGGTCGTCGCTGATGGCGCAGCTCGACGACGTGGTCGACGGCGAGGCGCTCGACCTGCCCGGCTTCGGGGACTCGTCGCCGCCGGACGACGGCAACTACTCCGTCAGCGGGCACGCGCGCGCGGTGATCCGCCTCCTGGAGCACTCCGGCCGCGGGCCGGTCCACCTGTTCGGCAACTCGCTCGGCGGCGCCGTCTCCACCCGCGTCGCCGCGCAGCGCCCCGATCTCGTTCGCACTCTGACGTTGGTCTCGCCCGCGCTGCCCGAACTGCGGATCCAGCGCACCGCCGTGCCGACCGGGCTGCTCGCGCTGCCCGGCATGGCCGCCTTCTTCACCCGGCTGACCCGCGAGTGGACGGCCGAACAACGCGTCCGCGGCGTCACTGCCCTCTGCTACGGCGATCCGGACCGGGTCACGCCCGAGGGGTTCCGCAACGCGGTGCAGGAAATGGAGCGGCGGCTTCAACTGCCATACTTCTGGGACGCGATGGCGCGCTCCGCGCGCGGGATCGTGGACGCGTACACACTGGGCGGCCAGCACGGACTGTGGCGCCAGGCGGAACGGGTGCTGGCGCCCACGCTGCTGATCTACGGCGGCCGGGACCAGCTCGTCGGCTACCGCATGGCCCGGCGGGCGGTGCGGGCCTTCCGCGACTCACGCCTGCTGACCCTGCCGGACGCGGGGCACGTGGCGATGATGGAATACCCGGAGACGGTGGCGACGGCGTTCAGGGAACTCCTGGCGGACACCGGGGAGTCGCGGGCGCCGGGCGCGGGCTCGCACAGTGCGGGGACGGATACGGACGACGGGACTTCCGGCGTGAGCATAGGGGGCTGAGGGGGGACGTGGGACGTCACAGCCGCCGCGGACCCGCCCCGAAGGGCGGCGACGCGGACGCGACAGCAGGACAGGACGGCCGGGCGCCCAGGGGTGCTCAGGCCGGCCCTGACGAGCGGGCCCGCGGCGCGTGGGACGCCGACGCGCGAGACGCCAGTGCGCCCGGCTCGGGCGCCGTTCCGGGCACTGCCCCTTCGGGCGGGGGACCGGTGCGGGGCCCGGGGCGCGGCGGCTTGCCGCTTCAGGCCCAGCGACGGCCGGGCGGTGACGGCCGCGGCGCGCTCAGCGGGCGCTTCCCGGTGCCGGGGCAGGGCGCCCCGCCTCCTGCGAGTTCCGCACCTTCCGCGCCTTCGGCGTCAGGGCAGGGGACCCCGCGCCGCTCTGACGGCCCGCCCACGCGCGGAACGTCTCGCGTGCCGGACGGCACGCCCGAGCAGGGGACTCCCCGCTTCCAGAGCGGCACGCCCCCGCAGGGGTCGCCTCGCCGCCCCGCGAGCACGCCCGCGCCTGGTAACCCGCGCTTCTCCAACGGCACGCCCGCCCACGGCACCCCGCGCTTTCCCGACGGCACTCCCGCGCACGGCACGCCCCGTGCATCCGGCAGCACTTCCGCGCATGGCGCCCGCATATCCGACGGCACTCCCGCGCGGGGTGTTCCGCAGGTTTGCGGAGGACACCCCGAGCAGCGGGAAGCCGGGGGCGGCTGGGGCCATTCGGCGTCGCGTGCTGAGCGAATAGGCACAACCAGCGGGAGCAACGAGGCTGGCGGGAGCAGCGAAGCTGCCGGGACCGGTGGGACGGGCGGCCCTGGTGAGACTCGTGGGACAGGCGGGGCTGGTGAGACCAGCGGGACTTGTCGAATACGCGGCACGGCGCCCAAGCGGCAGGGCGCGACCGGCGTCGGCGGCGCGACCGGCGTAGGCGGCGCAACCGGGGCCCCCGACCGCACCGATGCCGCCGGAGCTACCCCTGCCACCGGTCCCGCAGCCTCCCCCTCCGCGCCCTCCCGTGCGTCGATTCCCCGGCAACGGGGTCCCCGCCAGGAGTACCTCGACGCCTTCGACGAGGACGCCCACGCCTTCGCCGTCCCACCGCCCCGCGCCCAGCCCCGGTCCGGCGCGGCACCCGCTAGCGCTCCCCTCCCGGGGAAGACCTCCCGGGCCGCACGGACCGCCCAGGCGTCACCGGCCGGCCCGGCGTCACCGGCCGGTTCCGGTGGCGGCCAGGGCGGCCAAGGCGGCCCCGACGGGAGCGGCGAGGGCGGCGAGCCGTCCGGCGACGGTCCCGCGCGCGGCAAGGGCGGCAAGGGCGCCAAGGGGCGCACGTTCACCGGGATCGCGGCAGCCGCCGTGATCACTGTGCTCGCCGTCGTCGTCGCCGGACAGGTCGCCGAGGGGCGGACCGGCGGCGACGCCCGAGCGCGAGCGTCGGCCGCCACCGGACGGCCCGGCGCCGGCGTGGGCGCGGGTCGGCGCGCGGTCCCGCCCTCCGCGGCCGTCGCGCCGGAGCTGAGCTACGACCAGAAGATGGCCCTGAAGTACGCACTCGGTCCCACGCTCAAGGGGTCAGGCAGGTTCGAGACGGTGCCGGGCTTCGCCAAGGCGCCCGGCCGGGGGCGCAAGTACGCCTACCGCGTCGACGTGGAGCAGGGACTCGGTCTGGACGGCGGGCTCTTCGCCGACGCCGTGCAGAAGACGCTGAACGACGACCGCAGTTGGGCGCACGGCGGCGTCCGCACCTTCGAGCGCGTCTCCTCCGGCCGTCCCGACTTCGTGATCACCCTCGCCAGCCCCGGCACCACGGCCGCCTGGTGCGCCAAGTCGGGTCTGGACACCGCCGAGGACAACGTCTCCTGCGACTCGGCCGCCACCTACCGCGTGATGATCAACGCTTACCGCTGGGCGCAGGGTTCGAAGACCTACGGCGACAAGATGCACGCCTACCGGCAGATGTTGATCAACCACGAGGTCGGCCACCGGCTGGGTCACAATCACGTCACGTGTCAGAAGGACGGCGAGCTGGCCCCGGTCATGCAGCAGCAGACGAAGTTCCTCGATCACGACGGGATCCACTGCCTGCCGAACCCGTGGCCGTATCCCAGTAGTTGAGACAGGGCTCGGACGTCACTTTGACATGGGCGCAAAGTTCATACATATTTCTGGGCATGTCGCCCTGCCACGCCCCCGTCCGCGCCGCCATAGAGCTGGCGCTGATCGGCGTGACCCCGCTCTGTGTAGCCGACATCCTCTGTCGCTGACGCCCGCCTTCAGGTGCGCGTCGCGACCCTCGCCTCCCGCCGGAACCCGCTCGCGGTCCCCGGCCTCTCGATGACTCGACGACCGTCGCCGGGCAGACGTCTGCCGTTTCCCGTCTCACTCCTCGCTCCCGCCGTCTCGCGATCCGAGACGAGCGTGCCGAGTCCTCACGAGAGGTCGTCATTCCGATGCGTCAACCGTCCGTCCCCGCCCGCCGCGTCGCCGCGGTATCCGTCAGCCTGGTGGTGGCCGCGGGCGCCGTCGCCTGCGGGCCGAAGGACAGCGGCGCCCAGGGCGCCGGCGGCGACTCCAAGCCCCGCAAGGGCGGCGTCCTCAGCGTTCTGAACGCGCAGCCGCAGCAGGACTTCGACCCCGCGCGGCTGTACACCTCCGGCGGCGGCAACATCCCCTCCCTGGTGTTCCGCACGCTCACCACCCGGCACCGCGCGAACGGCGCCGCCGGCGCCAAGGTCGTCCCGGACCTCGCCACCGACACCGGGCGTCCCAACAAGGACGCGACCGTGTGGACGTACACCCTGAAGAAGGGCCTGAAGTTCGAGGACGGCACGCCCATCACCTCGGCCGACGTCAAGTACGGCGTCGAGCGCTCCTTCGCCCCCGAACTCTCCGGCGGCGCCCCCTACCTGCGCGACTGGCTGACCGGCGCGGCCGACTATCAGGGCCCGTACAAGGACAAGAAGGGCCTGAGCGCGATCGAGACGCCGGACAGCCGGACGCTCGTCTTCCACCTGAACAAGCCCGAGGGCGAGTTCCCGCTGCTGGCCACCCAGACGCAGTTCACGCCGGTGCCGAAGAGCAAGGACACCGGCACCAAGTACGAGAACCACCCGGTCTCCTCCGGGCCGTACAAGGTGATCCGGAACGAGAACGACGGCGAGCGCCTCCTGCTGGAGCGCAACCCCGCCTGGTCGGCCGCCACCGACTCCGAGCGCAAGGCGTACCCGGACCGGATCGACGTGCGCTCCGGACTCGACTCCTCGGTGATCAACCAGCGGCTGTCCGCGTCTCAAGGGGCGGACGCCGCCGCGGTCACCACCGACACCAACCTCGGCCCGGCCGAACTCGCCAAGACCACGAGCGACAGTCAACTGGCCGCACGCGTCGGCACCGGACACTTCGGCTACACCAACTACCTGGCGTTCAACCCGAAGATCAAGCCGTTCGACGACGTCAAGGTGCGCCAGGCGATCTCGTACGCCGTCGACCGCTCCTCGGTCGTCAACGCGGCCGGCGGCTCGGCGCTCGCCGAGCCCGCCACCACCTTCCTGCCGAACCAGAAGTCCTTCGGCTACACGCCCTACGACCTCTTCCCGGCGGGCGCGTCCGGCGCCCCGGCCAAGGCCCGTGAGCTGCTGAAGGAGGCCGGCTACGCGCACGGCCTCACCATTACCCTGACCCACTCCAACAGCAAGGACTTCGAGACCAGCCCCGAGATCGCCACCGCGGTCCAGGACGCGCTCAAGAAGGCCGGCATCACCGTCAGGCTCCAGGGCCTGGAGGACAACGACTACAAGGACAAGATCCACAGTGTCAAGACGGAGCCCGGCCTCTTCCTCGCCCACTGGGGCGCCGACTGGCCCTCCGGCGGCCCCTTCCTGGCCCCGATCTTCGACGGACGGCAGATCGTCAAGGACGGTGCCAACTTCAACACCGGACTGCTGAACGACCCGTCGGTCAACTCCGAGATTGACGCGATCAACAAGTTGACCGATCTTGACGCCGCCGCCAAGCGCTGGGGCGCCCTGGACGAGAAGATCGGCGCCCAGGCCCTGACCGTGCCGCTGTTCCACCCCGTCTACAAGCGGCTGTACGGCAAGGACGTCAAGAACATCGTGATCAGCGACTGGACCGGCGTGCTGGACGTTTCCCAGGTCGCGGTGAAGTAGCGCCGTGAGCGAGGCACTTGTCGCCGCTGAGGCCCCCGGGGCGGACATACCCGTCCCGGGGGCCTCGGGGGCCCGTCAGTTCTGGCGGCGGCTGCGCGCGCAGCGCGCCGCCCTGGTCGCCGCGGCCGTCGTCGCGCTGCTCGTCCTGGTGGCCCTCGCGGCCCCGCTGCTCACCGCCCTGGAGGGGCAGGACCCGACCACGTACCACCCCGCGCTCGTCGACTCCGCCCGCGGCGGCGTGCCCCTCGGCTCGTTCGGCGGCGTCAGCGGCGACCACTGGCTGGGCGTCGAGCCGCAGACAGGACGCGACCTGTTCGCGCGCCTGGCGTACGGCGCGCGGGTGTCCCTGAGCGTCGCCCTGGCCGCGACCCTGGTGCAGATCACGATCGGGGTCGCGGTCGGCGTGACGGCCGCGCTCGGGAGTCGATGGGTTGATCAACTGTTGAGTCGTGTTACGGACATCATCGTGTCCATGCCGCTCATGATCATGTCGCTGGCCCTGCTGGCGATCGTGCCGTCGAGCTTTCCGCGCCCCGTGCTGGTCGCCCTCGTCATCGGCCTCATCGCCTGGGGCACGGTGGCGAAGATCGTGCGCGCGCAGACCCTCACCCTGAAGGGTCTCGACTACGTCTCCGCCGCCCGGCTGAGCGGCTGGAGCGCCTGGCGCATCGCCCGCCGCGAGCTGCTGCCCGGACTCGCCGCGCCCGTCATCACCTATGGAGCCCTGCTCATCCCCGTCAACATCACCGTCGAGGCCGCCCTGTCCTTCCTCGGCGTGGGCGTGAAGCCGCCGACGCCGTCCTGGGGACAGATGCTCACCGCCGCCGACGTCTGGTACCAGGCGGCGCCGCAGTACCTGCTCTACCCGGCCGGCGCCCTGTTCGTCACCGTGCTCGCCCTCACCGTGCTCGGCGACGCGGTGCGCACCGCCCTCGACCCGCGCGCGGCCTCCCGCCTGCGCGTCGGCACCGGCCACAAGGACCCCGTCGCGGCGGCGGCGACCAGCCCCGGCGACGGCGCGAAGGACGCGGACGGCGCGAGGGGCGCGGACGCCGCGAAGGACGCGAAGGACGCGAAGGAGGGGACCGCATGAGCGGCTTCACGGGGTTCCTGCTGCGCCGGGCCGCGGGCACGGTGATCACTCTGCTCGCCATCTCGGTCATCGTCTACGTCGTCTTCTACGCCACCCCCGGCAACGTCGCCCAGATCACCTGCGGCCCGCGCTGCTCTCCGGAGCAGGTGCACCAGGTCGCCCAGCAGTTGCAGCTCGGCGACCCGCTCTACCTGCGCTACTGGCACTTCCTGGAAGGACTCGTCGCGGGCCGTGACTTCTCCACGGGCACATCTGTGGAGCACTGCGCCGCGCCCTGCCTGGGACGGTCGTACCAGACCGACCAGCAGGTGCTCCCGCTCATCCTGACCAAGCTGCCGGTCAGCCTGTCGCTCGTGGCCGGCGCCATGGTGCTGTGGCTCGTCCTCGGCGTCGGCACCGGCGTGCTCTCCGCCTGGCGGCGGGGCCGCTTCTCCGAGCGCGTGCTGACCGCGATCACCCTCGCGGGCACCGCCACCCCGGTGTTCGTCCTCGGCTTGGTGCTGATGATCGTCGTCTGCGGCCAACTGCGGCTGCTGCCCTTCCCGCAGTACGTGGCCTTCGGCGACGACCCCGAGCAGTGGGCGTGGAACCTGCTGCTGCCGTGGCTCTCGCTCGCCCTGATCGAGGCCGCCGCCTTCGCCCGCCTCACCCGCGCCGCGATGCTGGAGACCCTGGCCGAGGACCACATCCGCACCTTCCGCGCGTACGGCGTGGGCGAGCGCTCGGTGGTCGGACGGCACGCCCTGCGGGGCGCCCTGGCGCCCGTGATCGCGCTGAACGCCAACACCGTCGGCTCGGCCGTCGGCGGCGCCGTGCTCACCGAGACCCTGTTCGGCCTGCCCGGCATCGGCCAGGAACTGGTCCACGCGGTCAATGTCGTCGACCTGCCGGTGGTCGTCGGCATGGTCCTGGTCATCGGCTTCTTCGTGGTCATCGCCAACGCCGTCGCCGACGTGCTGTACGCGGTGGCCGACCGACGGGTGGTGCTGGCATGAGCCTGGTGGAAGTGACGGACCTGACGGTCGCGTTCGGGTCCCTGCGGGCCGTGGACGGACTCTCCTTCAGCCTGGAGAAGGGCGCCGCCCTGGCGCTCGTCGGCGAGTCCGGCTCCGGGAAGTCCACGGTCGCCGGCGCCCTGCTCGGCCTGCACCGGGGCACCGGCGCCCGGGTCGCCGGCTCGGTCCGCGTGGCCGGCACGGACGTCCAGGCCGCCCCGGACGCCGAACTGCGGCGGCTGCGCGGCCCGAGGGCGGCCATGGTCTTCCAGGACCCGCTGTCCTCGCTCGACCCGTACTACGCGATCGGCGACCAGATCGCCGAGGTCTACCGCACGCACGCCCGCGCGTCGCGCCGCGCCGCACGCGCGCGTGCCGTGGAGGTGCTGGACCGGGTCGGCATCCCGGACGCCGCGCGCCGCTCGCGGTCCCGCCCGCACGAGTTCAGCGGCGGCATGCGCCAGCGCGCCCTGATCGCCATGGCGCTCGCCTGCTCGCCCGAGCTGCTGATCGCCGACGAGCCCACCACCGCTCTCGACGTGACCGTCCAGGCCCAGATCCTCGACCTGCTGCACACGGTGCGCGAGGAGACCGGCATGGGCCTGCTGCTCGTCACGCACGACGTCGGCGTCGCCGCCGAGAGCGTGGACGAGGTGCTGGTCATGCGGCGGGGGAGGGCCGTCGAACACGGCCCGGTCGGCACGGTCCTCGGGGCGCCCGTCGATGCGTACACCCGCGCCCTCCTGGACGCGGTCCCGCGCGTGGACGCTCCGCGAGCCGCTGCGGCGGAAGAGCCCGGCCACGCCGGTGCGGCCGTCCGTGCCGACGCGGCTGCTCAGGCCGGTGAGGCCGACAAGGCTGAGGGGGCTGAGGGGGCTGACCGGGCCCGGGACGCCGCCGACACCGCTGATGCCTTCTCTGCCGGTGAGATCGTCCTGGAGGCCGCCGGACTCCGGCGCGAGTTCGGGCGCGGCAAGCGGGCGCTCGCGGCCGTGGACGGCGTCTCGCTGACCGTCCGCCGGGGCGAGACCCTCGGCGTCGTCGGGGAGAGCGGCAGCGGCAAGACCACCCTGGGCCGGATGCTGGTCGGGCTGCTGGCGCCGAGCGCGGGCGAGATCCGCTACGCGGGGCGCCCGCACACCGGCGTGAACCCCGAGGTGCAGATGGTCTTCCAGGACCCGGTCTCCTCCCTCAACCCCCGCCGCACCGTGGGCGAGTCCATCGCCGACCCGCTGCGCGCGCGGGGCGAACGCGACGAGCGGCGCGTCCAGGAGCGCGTCGGCGAACTCCTGGCGCGCGTGGGTCTCGAAGGAGCGCACCGCGACCGCTATCCGCACGAGTTCAGCGGCGGCCAGCGCCAACGCGTGGGCGTCGCGCGGGCGCTGGCCGCCGATCCGCGCGTGATCGTGTGCGACGAACCCGTCTCCGCGCTCGACGTCACCACCCAGGCCCAGGTCATCGCCCTCCTCGCCGAGCTGCAACGGGAACTGGGGATCGCGCTGGTCTTCGTCGCCCATGACCTCGCCGTGGTGCGCCAGGTCAGCGACCGGGTCGCCGTGATGCGCGACGGCCGGATCGTCGAGGAGGGCCCGGCCGGGGTCGTGTACGAGTCACCCGAACACCCGTACACCAAGCGGCTTCTGGCCGCCGTGCCGACGCTGGACCCCGAGGTCGCCGCGCGCCGCCGCGCTCTGCGAAGGGAGCTGGCCCCGGCCTGACGCGGCCGGTCCGGACGGTGCGGGCTCTTCCCTAGCGCGCTCCAACGCTGCACACGCGGGAAAGTTACGACCGTTCACCCCTTTTGGTGGCGCGATGGACAACCGTCCGTCGCGCCACCTGCATGTCCGCATACGTTCGTCCCGTTGTGAGCCGTCGGAGCGACCGACGGCGCCCTGAACGCCTGCGTGGCGGCGACGGAAGAGACGAACGGGAGCGGGGGTGCACGCGTGCGCGTAGGACTGGTGACGCAAGGCGGCTACCCGCATGCGGGCGGTGACGCCGGACCGTGGTGCGAGCGCCTCGTGCGCGGGCTCGGGCAGCACGAGTTCGACCTCTACGCGCTCAGCCGCAGCAGCCGGCAGGAGAACGAGGGCTGGGTCCCGCTGCCGCAGCAGGTGAACCGCGTCCACACGGCCTCCCTGTGGGCCCCCCACGACGACGGCGTGCGGTACGGACGCCGTGCGCGCCGTCGCTTCACCGAGTGCTACGAGCACTTGGCGGCGGCGCTGTGCGGGGCCGACGCTCTGGAGTCCGGAGACGGCGCGGCCGCGGATGCTGCGGCCGTGGGCGCCGCCGCGGACGACGTGGCCGCGAACGGTGTGGCCGCGGATGGTCGGAGGAACCCCGGCGGTCCCGATCGTCCGGGCAGGCCGGGGAGTTCGGCTGGTTGGGGGAGTCAGGCCGGTTGGGGGAGTCCGGTCGGTCCGGGCGTCAAGGAGAGTTCGGATCGTTCAGACGCCCAGGCGGACCGTTTCGCCACCGCGTTGTACGGCTTGGCGGAACTCGCCCGCGACGAGGGCGGCCTCGGGAGCGCGCTGCGCTCGGAGACTGCCGTCCGCGCGCTGGAGCGCGCCTGTCGCGCGCCCGGCGCGCTGCGGGCAGCGCGCGGCGCGCGGGTATCGGACCTGCTCGCGGTCGCCACCCTCGTCGAGCAGGCCCTGCGCCCCCTCTCGCTCGACTGGTACGAGGACGACGGCCTCGGCGCGGCCGACCTCTGCCACACCGCGGCCGGCGGCGCCGCGGCCCTCCCCGGTCTGCTCGCCCGCCACTTCTGCGACGTGCCCCTGCTGGTCACCGAGTACGGCGCTCCGCTGCGCGCGCACTACCTGACCTCCGGCGCCGAGGGAACCCCGCCCGCCGTCCGTGCCCTGCTGGCCGCCTTCCACGGCCGGCTCGCCGCCGAGGTCTACCGGCGGGCCGCCCTGATCACCCACGGCAACGCCCACACCCGCCGCTGGCAGGAACGCTCCGGCGCCGACCGCGCCAGGCTGCGCACCGTCCACCCCGGCATGGACGCCAGCCCGTTCGCCGAGGTGGGTGAGGCGCCGGCGGTCGCGGACGCGGACACGCTGGTGTGGGTCGGCCGCGTCGAGCCCACCAAGGACCTGGTGTCCCTGCTGCACGCCTTCGCCGAAGTCCGCTGGGCGCACCCGGCGGCCCGGCTGCGGGTCGTGGGCGCCGCGACGGACGCCGACGGCACCGCCTACCTGGGCCACTGCAAAGCGCTGGCTGCCCAGTTGTTCCCCGACGAGGCCGAAGGCCCGCACACCGTGGGCGACAACCCCGTCTCCTTCGAGGAGATCGGCGCCCCGGAGGCCCCCAGCCTGGCCGACGTGTACGCCTCGGGCGCCGTGACCGTCCTGTCCAGCGTCGTCGAGGGCTTCCCGGCCGGACTCGTCGAGGCCATGTTCTGCGGCTGCGCGACGGTCTCCACGGACGTCGGCGCCGTCGTCGAAGCCGTGGGCGGCACCGGCCTGGTGGTGCCGCCGCGCAATCCGCGGGCGCTCGCCGAGACGTGTGTGTCGCTGCTCCGCGACCCCGAGCGCCGTGCGCGCCTGGGCGCCGCCGCACGCGCCCGCGCACTGGAGCTGTTCACCGTCGAGCAGAACGTCGCGGCGTTCCGCGGCATGTATCTGGAGGTCGTCTCGCACAGCCCGGTGCGCCGCGTCCTCCTGGACGGCGCCGGCGATCCCCTCCCGTTCGCCGCCCCCGCCGAGGCCCATGTCCCCGGCCACTGGACCGGCCCGGCCGCCCGCCCCGCGCCTGCCGCTTCCCGCCCGCGCGCCGCCTGGGCACAGACCACCCCCGCCGCCACCGGAACCCCGGCCCCCGCCGCCGCCCCGGAGACCGCCCGATGACCGCCCCGAGAGAACCCGACCAGCCACCCACCCCGGGCGGCGCAGCCCCCTGGAATCCCCCGCCGCACTCACAGCGGTGGACGAACCGGAACCTGAGCGCCACGTCTGCCCCACTGCCGTGGACGGACCGAAACGCACCTGGCCTCAGCCCCGGCTCCGGACCGGGCGCACTCGGCGTCGCCCCGGAGGCGCCTGCACCCGGGCAGGGCGTCGCTCGCACCACGCATGGCCTTCTCGCCCCGCGTCCCGGGACCGCGGTGAGGGCGGGCGTGGGGACCGGCCCCACCCCCGCGTTCGCCGCCGCTCCCGTCCCCGACCCGCATCCCCCGGCTGCCGGACGGCGCGGCGCCGTCGACCCCGTCAAGGCCCTGATGCACCGCCACCGCGACCTCTGCGATCGTGCCGTCGACCCGTTGGAGATCGCCGCGTGCCTGGAGGCGCACGGCGTCACCGACCGCACCGCCGCTCGCTTCCGTCACCGCGACGTGTTCTCCCTCGCCGAGGAGATGTACGCCCGGGTCGCACGCGACACCGACGCCCCGCCGCCCCCCGAGCCCGCCGAGGCGCCCAGGCCCGCACTCGGCTGGATCCTGCTCGCCCTGTTGCCCGGCGCCCTGTGCGCGGCGGCGCTGGCCGGGCTGCATCTGACCGAAGGCAGAACTCGCCTCGCGGTGGCCGCGGCCGGGGTTCTCGCCGTGGCGGCGGCCGTCCGCACCCTGCTGCGCCATGGCCCGCTGAGTCCCGTCGGCTGGCCGCCGTCCGGCACGCGCGCCCCCGCCGCCCGCGCCGGGACCTGCTGGCTCGTCGCCTACGCCGCGCTCGGCGACGGTCTGCTCGGCGCGGCCGTAGGCGGCGGCCCGGACGGACTGCCCGACGGCGCCGCGTCCGGCCCCTGGCCCCTGGCCGCGGCTCCCGTCCTGGCCCTCTCGTTCGCCTGCGCTCCGGCAGCCGGGGCCGCCCACCTCTTCGCCGTGCTCGCCCGGCGCCGGCTGACGGCCAGCCGCGGCCTGGCGGAGTTCGCCGCCTCGGTACGGCCCCTGTTCCTCGCCGCCTTCGGGCTGTTCCTGTGCGCGCTGGCCGCACTGCTCGCCGTGTGCGGCGCCGTTCTGCACGAGCCCGCCGGTCTCGCCCAGGCCCTCACGCTCGGCGCTCTGCTGCTGCTCGCCCGTCTGCTCACCGCGCACGGCTTCGCGCACGCCCCGGCCGTCGCCCTCGGCGCCGCGGCCGGGACCGAGACGATCGCCCTCGCGAGCGTCTTCGCCGCCCGCCTCCCCGGCTGCGGTCCGCTCGGCGTCCCGGTCGACATGCTGGTCGACGCCGGCGGGCCGGGCTACGTGCCGACCCTCGCCTGCGCAGCCGCGGCCCTGGCCCTGCTGGTTCACGCGACCCGCACCCTCAGCAGGGCCTCGGCCCACGCACGAGCGGCGGGAGAGCAGCCGTGACGAGCGCCCGTCCGCGGTGCACCCGGCGGCCGCCCGCCGCACGGCAGCCGCAGCCGGATCCGTCCCCCGAACCGCGGGCCTCCGGCCCCCGCGACCGGCGCCGATCGCACCACCCCCTCGAAGGAGAACACCACATGACCACCGCCCGATCCGGGGCGTCCGGAGCATCCGGAGCCACCGGAGCGCACACCCCGGGAGCCGCCCGATGAGGGTTCTGCTGATCGGAGCCAACGGCTACATCGGCCGGTTCGTCGCCGACCGCCTGCTCGCCGACCCGGCCGTCCAGCTCACCGCCCTCGGCCGCGGCGACGACGCCGACGTCCGGTTCGACCTCGCCACGGGCAGTCCGGGCGCCCTGACCCGCTTCCTGGACGCGGTCCACCCCGGCGTCGTCATCAACTGCGCGGGCGCCACCCGGGGCGGTGCCCGCGAACTCACCCGGCACAACACCGTCGCCGTCGCCACCGTCTGCGAGGCGCTGCGCCGCAGCGGCTGCGGCGCCCGTCTGGTCCAGATCGGCTGCGGCGCCGAATACGGTCCCAGCCAGCCCGGATCCTCCACCGCCGAGGACGCCGTGCCCCGACCGGGCGGCCCGTACGGGGTCAGCAAGCTCGCCGCCACCGAACTGGTCCTCGGCTCCGGCCTCGACGCCGTCGTGCTGCGGATCTTCTCGCCCGCCGGACCCGGCACCCCTGCGGGTTCGCCGCTCGGCCGCCTCGCCGAGGCCATGCGCCGCGCCATGCAGGCGGGCGACGGCGACCTGAAACTCGGCGGTCTGGGCACCCAGCGCGACTTCATCGACGTGCGGGACGTCGCCCGCGCCGTGCACGCCGCCTCGCTCTCGGCCGCCCAAGGCGTCATTAACATCGGCTCCGGCCGCGCCGTACGGCTGCGCGACGCCGCCTCGGTCCTGGCCCGCGTGGCCGGATACGGCGGCGCTCTGCACGAGCTCGACGGGCCCGGCGGCCATCTCAGGCCCGCCATCGGGCACCCGCGCAGCGACCCGGACCATCCGTCTCCCGCCGCGTACCCGTATCCCGACGGCTGCGGGAGCTGGCAGCAGGCCGACGTGCGCACCGCGCGCGACCGGCTCGGCTGGCGTCCCCGGATCAGTCTGGAGGAATCCCTCGCCGACATCTGGATGGAAGCGGCATGCCGCATCTGACCAGCGGTCCGCCCGGTCCGTCGGCCACTGGCGTCCGCACCGGGCTCGGTTCGCCCGGCTGCGCCCACCCGCTGCTCGCCCCGGCCGAGTGGCACGCGCTCGCCCGGCCGGGAACGCCGCTCGACTGGGTCGTCCTCGACGTCGCCGGCGGCCCCGGGGTCCGGCCCGATCCGCACTGCCGGGACGCGGCCCGGCGGCTGCGCGACGCCGGAGTCCGGGTCCTCGGCCGGCTCGACGTCGCCCACGGCCTGCGCTCCCGGACCGAAGTGATCGTCGGCGCGCACCGGTTCCTGGAGTGGTACCAGGTCGACGGCTTCCTGCTGGAGCGCTGCCCCGCGGACCGCGCCGGGCTGCCGGAGACCCGCCGCACGGTCGCCTCGCTGCGCGCCCTGCGCGACGGCGCGCACCTCGTCCTCGGGCACGGCGCCTGCCCGGATCCCCTTTACGCCGAGTGCGCCGACCAACTGGTGACCTTCAGCGGCCCGTGGAGCGCCTACCGCTTCTGGCAGACCGCGCAGTGGACCGCCGACCACCCACCCGAGCGGTTCTGCCACCTGGTGCACGGCGTCCCGCGCGGACACCTCGAGGAGGCGCTGCGCACCGCCCGGTGGCTGGGCGCGGGGACGATCTGGCTCACCGACCGCACGGACCGCGGCGGCCGGGACGACCCCTGGGAGGCGCTGCCCGGCTACTGGGACGAGATCGTCTCGCGGGTCGGACCGGGTGTCTCGGAATGAAGAAGGGCGTGGCAGTGTTGCCAAGAGAACAACCGTAGTGATCGACCGACCAACGGAGCCACCGTGTCGCTGCCACCCCTGGTCGAGCCGGCTTCCGAGCTCACCGTAGACGAGGTCCGCAGGTACTCCCGCCACCTGATCATCCCCGATGTCGGGATGGACGGGCAGAAGCGGCTCAAGAACGCCAAGGTGCTCTGCGTCGGCGCCGGCGGCCTGGGCTCCCCGGCCCTGATGTACCTGGCGGCGGCGGGCGTGGGCACGCTCGGCATCGTGGAGTTCGACGAGGTCGACGAGTCGAACCTCCAGCGTCAGGTGATCCACAGCCAGGCCGACATCGGCCGTTCCAAGGCGCAGTCCGCGCGGGACACCGTCAAGGGCATCAACCCGTACGTGAACGTGGTCCTTCACGAAGAGCGGCTCGAGGCCGACAACGTGATGGAAATCTTCAGCCAGTACGACCTGATCGTCGACGGCACGGACAACTTCGCCACCCGCTACCTCGTCAACGACGCCTGCGTGCTGCTCGGCAAGCCGTACGTGTGGGGCTCCATCTACCGCTTCGACGGTCAGGCGTCGGTCTTCTGGTCCGAGCACGGCCCCTGCTACCGCTGCCTGTACCCGGAGCCCCCGCCCCCCGGCATGGTCCCCTCCTGCGCCGAGGGCGGCGTCCTGGGCGTGCTGTGCGCGTCCATCGGCTCCATCCAGGTCAACGAGGCCATCAAGCTGCTGGCCGGCATCGGCGATCCGCTGGTCGGCCGCCTGATGATCTACGACGCACTGGAGATGCAGTACCGCCAGGTCAAGGTCCGCAAGGACCCCGACTGCGCCGTCTGCGGCGAGAACCCCACGGTCACCGAACTCATCGACTACGAGGCCTTCTGCGGCGTCGTCTCCGAAGAGGCCCAGGCGGCCGCCGCCGACTCGACCATCACTCCCAAGCAGCTCAAGGAGTGGATCGACGACGGCGAGAACATCGACCTCATCGACGTCCGCGAGCCGAACGAGTTCGAGATCGTCGCCATCCCCGGCGCCCGGCTGATCCCGAAGAACGAGTTCCTCATGGGCAGCGCCCTGGAGGGCCTCCCGCACGACAAGAAGATCGTATTGAACTGCAAGACGGGTGTCCGCAGTGCGGAAGTGCTCGCCGTGCTGAAGTCCGCGGGCTTCGCGGACGCCGTGCACGTGGGCGGCGGCGTGATCGGCTGGGTCAACCAGATCGAGCCGCAGAAGCCGGTCTACTGACCCCGGACCCGCCCTCTCTTTCCGGCGGCGGGGGCCGTGTGCGCCAGGTGCGCTCGCGGCCCCCGCCGCCGTCATGAGCACACCGCGCCGTCCCGCGGCGCCGAGCCGTACAGCAGGTAGGCGTTCACCGCCGAGTCCACGCAGTCGCTGCCGCTGCCATAGGCGCCGTGTCCCTCGCCCTTCCAGGTCAGTTCCACTCCGACGCCCCTGCCCAGTTCGTCCGCCATCCTCCGCGCGCCCTCGTAGGGGGTCGCCGGGTCGCCCGTGTTGCCGATCACCAGGATCGGCGGGGCGCCCGGTGCGGCGACCCGAGGCGTGTCGTACTGCCCGGCGACCGGCCAGTCGTGGCACCAGCCGGCCGTGTCCCATGCCAGGTAGTCGCCGAACACGGGGGAGATCCTCTCGAACTCCGGAAGCAGTTTCCTCGTCGCCTCGGCGGTCGGCCGCTGCCTGTCGTCCAGGCACGATATGACCCGTTGAGCATGGGTCGTCGTGCCGTAGTGGCCGTATGCGTCCCGCTCGTCGTAGGCGTCGGCGAGCGCCAGCAGCCCCGAGCCGTCCCTCTTCTCCGCCGCCCTCAGCGCGGCGGACAGCGTGGGCCAACTGCTCCTGCTGTACAGCGCCTGCACGACGCCGGTCAGTGCCAGGGTCTGCGTCAGCTTCCGCCCGGCGGAGGCGGGCAGTGGGTCGGCGTCGAGCCGCCGTACCAGGTCCGCGATCTTCCGCGTGCCTCGCTCGGGGTCCTGCCCGGTGGACGTGAGGTAGTCGTTCAGCGCTCGCTGGAAGCCTCGGGTCTGGTTCTCGGCGTGACCCACCGTGTCGGCGCCCGGGTCGACGACCGCGTCGAGCACCATCCGCCCGACGTGCCGCGGGAACAGATGGGAGTACACGCCGCCGAGTTCGGTGCCGTAGGAGATGCCGAAGTAATGCAGTCTCGTGTCGCCGAGGACATGACGCATCAGGTCCATGTCGTGGGCCGTGTCGGTCGTCGAGACGTGGCCGAGGAGTGTTCCGGCGGCTCGCGCGCAGCCCCTGCCGAAGTCGGCCGCGTCGTGGAAGTAGGCGCGCTCTTCGGCTGGGGTGTCCGGGGTCGCGTCGACGGCCTCGGCTGCCTGGATCCGCCGGTCGTCGCGGCAGCGGACGCCTCTGCTCGCGCCGACCCCGCGGGGGTCCCAGCTCACCAGGTCGTAGCGCTGCCGGAGCGTGCTGACCGCGGACGCGTACGCCGGCAGCGCGGCCACGCCCGAGCCGCCGGGGCCTCCGAAGTCGAACAGCAGGGAGCCGGCGCGCTCGCCGGTTGCCTTGCCGCGGATGAGGGCGATGCCGATCGTCTCGCCGTCCGGGCGGGACCAGTCGAGCGGCGCCGTGAGCGTGGCGCACCGCCAGTCCCCACCCGCGGCTGGCGCGTCGGCGCCGGCCGCGCACTGGCGCCAGTGGAGCCGTTGCGCGGCGAGCGACGCGGGCGGCGGGGCGCCGGCACCGGGCGAACTCCGCGGCGAAGCCGTGGGATCGGGGCCGCCCTTTCCCGCGTCCCCGGTCCCGGACGATTCCGCACCGCATGCGGCCAGCAGCAGCGCGGCTGTCCCCACAGCCGTCCAACGCACGAAACGCGACATGGCGCACCCCCCTGGCAAGCCCCCGCGGATCGGCCGCGGGGGAGCTGTCACGCCATGGTAGGCGGCCCGCACTCCGGCCGTGTGGGCCTGTGGATAACGCCCTGACCTGGTGCTTTTCCAGGTCGGGCGGTCTCGTCCCAGGCTGTGGGAGGGGAAGACGGGTGCGTACGGAGAGCATGGCCGCGAGGGGAAGAGGGAGCCGGGCGACGAGGCCGCGGCCGTCCGGCGCCGAGGCGGTCAGGAGCGGACCGTCCCCGCCATCGAGGCGGTCAGGAGCAGACGGTCCCCGCCGCCGGGACCTTCCCGTCGAGCAGATAGCCGTTCACCGCGTTCTGCACGCACTTGTTCTTGCTGTCGTAGGCGCCGTGCCCCTGCCCCTTGTAGGTGAGTTCGACGCCGACGCCCTTGCCCAGCGCGTCCACCATCTTCTGCGCGCCCGCGTACGGGGTGGCCGGGTCGCCGGTGTTGCCCACGACGAGGATGGGCGCCGATCCGGGCGCGCTCACATCGGGATGGTCGGCCGCACCGGGCACCGCCCACCCGGTGCAGCTCAGCATGGACCAGGCGAGGAAGTCGCCGAACAGCGGGGAGGCGGACCGGAACTCGGGCTGCTTCTTCTGCACGTAGGCGACGTCGTAGCGCTGCTTGTCGTCGGCGCAGTTGATGGCGACGTTCGCGGCGGTGAGGTTGCTGTACTCCCCGTTCTCGCTGCGGCCGTTCATCGCGTCGGACAGCAGCATGAGGATCTTGCCGTCGCCGGTGTACGCCTGCTGGAGCGCTTCGGTGAGCGGCTGCCACAACTCCTTGGAATACAGGGCCTGGGCGATGCCGTTGACGGCGGCGGTCTGGGTCAGCCGCCGCGGGAAGACGCCGGGGATCGGCTTGGCGTCCAGGTTCTTCAGCAGCGCGGCGACGCGCTTCTCGACGTCCTGCGCCGAGTCGCCGATGGGGCACTTGGTGCTCTGGGAGACGCAGTCCCGCGCGAAGTTGTCCATGGCGAGCTGGAATCCGCGGGCCTGGCCCAGTGCGCTCTGCTCGGGCGTCTCGGTGGGGTTCACCACCGCGTCAAAGACCGCGCGGCCCACGTTGCGCGGGAACAGGTGGGCGTACACGGCGCCGAGTTCGGTGCCGTAGGAGATGCCGAAGTAGTGCAGTTTCGCGTCGCCGAGGACGTGGCGCATGAGATCCATGTCGCGGGCCGCGTCGGTGGTGCGCACATGCGGAAGGATCTTCCCGGAGTTCTTCTCGCAGCTCGCGTTGAACTGCTCGGTGTCCTTGAGCAGCGTGTCGCGCTCGCCGGCGTTCTCGGGCGTCGAGTCCTGCTGGAAGTACGCGTCGAGCTGTGCGTCGCTCTCGCACCGCACCCCGGCGCTGCGGCCCACTCCGCGCGGGTCGAAGCTCACCAGGTCGTAGCGGGTGCGCAGCGTGGCGTAGTCCTGGGCGAACGAGGGCAGCGTGCTGACGCCGGAGCCGCCCGGACCGCCGAAGTTGAAGATCAGCGAGCCGATGCGCTGGCCCGGTCCGCTCGCCGTCGCCCGGATCAGGGCGATGTCGATCGTCTCGCCCTTGGGCTTGCTCCAGTCCAGGGGCGCCTTCATGGTGGCGCACTGCCACCGGGCGCCTCCCGGGAGCGGGGAGGGCGCACTGCCGCCGCCCTCCGAGGCGGACGGGGCCGAGCAGTCCGTCCAGTCCAGTTTCTGGGCGGCCGGATCCCCGTGCTCGGGACCGTCTCCGCCGCACCCCGCCGTCAGGGCGGCTAGCAGGACGGCGGTCGCGGTCAGGGCGGCTGCGCGCGGCCCGGCGGGGTTCGGCATGGCTTCATCCTCACGCCGCGCGGCGCCGCCCGCGCGGGGCGCGGGCCGTCTGGAGTAAGCCCGCGCGGGCCTGGCGCACGGCCGCCCGGCGACCAGTCCGCAGGGGGAAGGCGTCCTCGCACATCCGCCTACTAGGCACCCTTGTGCACCCGCCTACAAGGCGCCCTTGCGGCTCAGGTGGTTGAAGGCCAGCCAGCCCGGCAGCACCGGCAGCCACAGCGTCAGCAGCCGGAACATCAGCACCGCGGGCGCCGCCACCTCCTTGGGCAGACCGACGGCGATCAGACCCACCGTCAGCGTCGCCTCGACCGCGCCCACCCCGCCCGGGGTCGGAGCGGCCGACCCTAGCGCGTTGCCGGCCAGGAAGACGACCGCGACGCTGGCGATGCTCAGCGAGGCCGCCTGGTCGCCGAACGCCCGGATCGAGGCGTCCAGGCACATCACGAAGCAGGCGGTCAGCAGCAGCATGCCGCCGATGCCGGTGACGAGCTTCTGGGGCCGTTGCAGCACGTCCAGCATGCGCGGCACCACGCCCGCGAAGAGCGACCGCACGCGCGTGAGGACGAACTTCCGCAGGAACGGCACCGAGGTGACGACCAGCAACATGACCGCCACGGTCAGCAGCCCCGCGATGACCGTCCGGGACGGGGACAGCGACGGCGTCTTCTCGGTGCCGGTCAGATAGCCGAAGGACAGCAGCATCAGGATGTGGCAGCCCAGCCCGAACAACTGCGAGGCGCCCACACTGGCCACCGCGAGCCCGGGGCGCACGCCCGCCCGCTGGAGGAACCGCGTGTTGAGGGCCACGCCGCCCACCGCGGCCGGGGCCACGATCTTCACGAACGATCCGGCGACCTGGGCCGCCGTCGTCCGCACGAACGGCACCCGCTCCGGCACGAACCCGAGCAGCGCCATCGCCGCCGCCACGTAGCTGAGCGCGGAGAACGCCACAGCCGCCGCCAGCCAGCCCCACTGGGCGTGCGCGAAGAGGGTGGCGTACTTGATGTGCGTGAGCTGCGAGAGGAGGTAGTACGCGCCGATGGCGCCCGCGATGAAACTGATCAGGGTGCGCGGCCGGACCCGCTCCAGGCGGGCCGGCTCGACCGGCGCCTGGGGCCTGATCCGCAGCACCTGGTGGCGGATCTGGGTCAGCAGGTCCTCTTCGCGGGCCTCGTCTATGGCCTCGTCGATGGCCCGCTTCTCCGCCCGCGCCTCGGCCCGCTCGATCTTCTTGTCCGGCTTCTCCAGCACGACCGGCCCGGCGCCGGCCGCCGCCTGCTCCAGCCGGTCCTGCTTGGCCTTCTGGGACGCCTCCAGGACGGCGTCGCGCTCCCGCTGCGCCCGCTCCCGGGCCAGTCTGCGCAGCGTGGCGCGGGTGGCGCGGGTCAGGGCGATGGGCTGGAGCATGGGCAGGCAGTCGGCGACCGCGTCGGGGCCCAGGACCGCGACGGCGGACGCCACGGCGCGCTCGGCGCCCACCCGGAGGCCGAGCGTCGTCAGCAACTGGGCGACGTCCATGCGCAGCAGCAGCTCGCCGGCGGCGATCTCGCCGCCGCGCAGATCGGTGAGGATCACCGTGCCGGAACGATCCACCACGATGGCGTCGCCCGCCAGCCTGCGGTGCGCGATGCGCCGGGACTGGAGCGCCCCCACCTGCTCCCAGGTGTGGCGCAGCAGATCGTCGGTGATCTCCTCGTCCGCCAGCGAGTCGAGAGTGCGGCCGCCGGTGTGCTCGTAGACGAGCATCACGGCGTCGGGGCCCAGTTCGGAGGTCGCGATCAGCTTGGGCGCGTGGGCGCCGGCCGCGATGGCCGCGTAGGCGAGCAGCGCCTCCTGCTCCAGGGCCTGTCGCAGCGACTGGAGGCTGCTGCGGGTCGCGAAGCCGCGCAGGGTGAGGTTGCGCCACACGCGGTAGAAGAAACCCTGCGCCTGCTGCTCGCGGTCGACGACGGTGACGTCCAGCGGCGGGCCGTCCTCCAGGGTGACGAAGTAGCGCCGTCCTCGGTCGCCGCCGTCCGCGGTCTCGGCCGCGTCCTCGCGGGCCGCGCTGACCGGGCGGAAGCCGACCGTGCGCAGCCCGGCCATCAGCGTCCGCCCGGTGGGCCGGACGTTCGGCGAGCCCACCGCGTACAGGGTGCCGTAGGCGATGGTCCAGCCGATCAGCACCGTCAGGATGATCGAGAAGGGCGTGGTGTAGCCGGTCACCAGCATGGAGAAGGCGTCGAGCAGGAGCACCATCCACAGCACCGAGCGCCAGCGCGGTCTGCGGGACATGCCGACCGCCGTCATGTACGCGATGACGGGGGCGAGGTAGCCGTGCACCGGATCGGTCAGCGCGTGGAGGTCGCCGGGGGAGGGCTGGGTGAGCGCCTCCTGAAGGGAGTGCGGGGCCGCCTTGGCCACCCACAGGTCGGTGGCCAGGGTCACCCCGTGCGCGAGGACCGCCGCCAGCACGCCGTCGGCGATTCGCAGCCCGTCCCGCTTGATCAGCCGTTCGATCGCGAAGGCGACCGGCACCAGCAGGATCGCGATGCTGGACGCCAGTCCGGCGAACCTGATCAGCAGGTCCGGGGCCTGACCGGTGCTCTTGTTGATGTCCTGTTCGAAACCCGAGGTGGTGCCGTGCGCGAACGCGGCGATGGCGAGCAGCACGGCGATGGCGAGCACGCCCACCAGCAGCCGCATCAGGTCCGAGGGACGGTGCACGCGCGCGGGCAGCAGCGGCTCGTCGTTCTCCAGCTCGTCGATGTGCGCCACGTCGGCGTCCTCGACGGGCTTCCTGCCCGCCGTGGGCTTGGACGCGGGTTCGGAGGCCGCTGTGGGCTTGGACGCGGGTTCCGGGGCTGCCGTGGGCTTGAAAGCGGATTCCGAGGCCGCTGTGGGCTCGGATGCGGGTTCCGAGGCCGCCGCGGGCTTCGGGGCGGGGTTCACGCGATCACGGCCGCCGGACCCGTCCTCGCGGTCCGCTCGCCCCATGGCGGCGGCCGCCGCCATGTCGGCGTCCGGGCGCGGCGAGACCCCGGAGGCGCCTTCCGCGCCGTCGGGGTGCACACCCTGCTGCTTCATGGTCTCTTCTTGGTCTCGAATCACCGGTCACCGCCCGCACGATGGTGGCATGCCCCACCGACACACGGGGGCATCAGGGTGCATATGCGGGTGCGACAGTCTGCCCGAAGCGCCGCCCCGGGGCGAGGGGCACGCTCCGCCGCAGGCCCGCCGCCCTGTCGGCGGCATCGGGCAGGATGGGGCGGATGAGCGAAGTGAGCGTTTCGGACGACGACCGGACCGGGCCCCCCGGGGCGCTGCCCGCGTACGCCGAACGGGTTCTGGAGGTCGCCGAGCTGATCCCGCCGGGCCGCGTGATGACCTACGCGGACGTCGCCGAATGGCTGGAGGAGGGCGGCCCCCGGCAGGTCGGCCGGGTGATGGCCCTCTACGGCGGCGCCGTCCCGTGGTGGAGGGTCGTCCGCGCGGACGGGACCCTGCTGACCGGCCACGAGCTGCGGGCGCTGGGCCACTACCGCGCGGAGGGCACGCCCCTGCGCGAGGCGAGCAGGGCGGCCGAGGGCCGCATGCTGCGCCTGGACATGAGGCGGGCCCGCTGGGACGGCGTCGACGGACGTGAGCAGGGTCACACCTGACAGCTTCCGTCATCCGGCGGTCCTATGGGGACCCCTGATTCGCCCGTACGGGCGATATGGGCACACGCAGGCGATGCCGTACGTTCGTGCGTCGGGGGACGCGAGTGACGGCAGGGTCCGCAGGGCCCCGGGCGCACGGCGGTGAACGAGGCGGGAAGCGACCGAAGCCCCGCTTCCGCACCGGACGCGGGCGTACCGTCGGCACCGCGCGTCCCCGTGACCACGCGGTCACCGCCGCCCGACCGGCGGCCCTCCCCGCGACCCTGCCGCCGCGCGCGCCCGCAGCGACCGACCCCAGCACACCCACCAGGACCGGCGAACCACGTGAGCACCTCTTCCTCAGCCAGCCGCCCGCCGCGCTCCCCCGCGCGGCAGGGGGGCCGTGGCGCCTACCGACTGGTGCGCACCCCGCCGACCCGGCCGGACCCCCTTCTTCTGGACGCCGCCCAGCGCGCGGTGGCCGACCACCGGACCGGCCCGCTGCTCGTCCTCGCCGGTCCGGGCACCGGCAAGACCACCACCTTGGTGGAGTCCGTGGCCGAGCGGATCGACCGCGGCCAGGACCCCGAGCGCGTCCTGGTCCTGACCTTCAGCCGCAAGGCGGCCGTGGAGCTGCGCGACCGCATGGCGCTGCGCACCGGGGCGGCACGCGCCCCGCGGGCGACCACCTTCCACTCATTCTGCTACGCCCTGGTCCGCGCCTACCAGGACAGCGACGCGTCCGCCGAACCGCTGCGCCTGCTGTCCGGCCCCGAACAGGATGTGGCCGTCCGCGAGCTGCTGGCCGGCCAGGCCGACCTGGAGAAGCTCGGCCTCGCGCACGTGCGCTGGCCCGGAGAGCTGCGCGCCTGCCTGACTGCCCGCGGCTTCGCCGACGAGGTCCGCGCGGTGCTCGCCCGCAGCCGTGAGCTGGGCCTCGGACCGGACTCCCTGGCCGCCTTCGCGCGCCGCATCGGCCGGCCGGACTGGCAGGCGGCGGCCTCCTTCCTCGCCGAGTACCTCGACGTCCTCGACCTCCAGGGCGTGCTCGACTACGCCGAACTCGTGCATCGCGCGGTGCTCCTCGCCCACCGCCCGGAGGTCGCCCAGCGGCTCGCCGCGCACTACGACGCGGTCTATGTCGACGAGTACCAGGACACCGACCCGGCACAGGTGAGGCTGCTGCGGGCGCTGGCCGGGGGCGGCCGGACCCTGCTCGCCTTCGGCGACCCCGACCAGTCGATCTACGCGTTCCGGGGCGCGGACGTGGGCGGCATCCTCGAGTTCCCGCACATGTTCCCGCGCGCGGACGGCCGCCCCGCGCCCGTCGCCGTCCTGCGCACCTCCCGGCGCTCCAGCGACGCGCTGCTGGCCGCGACCCGGACGCTGACCCGGCGCATGCCGCTCAACCGGCTCCCGGCCGACAAGGCGCGCGCCCACCGGGAGCTGACCGCGGTACGCGACGGCGGGCGCGTCGAGGTGCAGACGTATCCGACGGCGGGCGCTGAGGTCGAGCACATCGCTGACCTCTTGCGCCGTGCCCACTTGGAGGACGGCGTTCCGTGGAGCGAGATGGCCGTCCTGGTCAGGGCCGGCGCCCGCATACCCACCCTGCGTCGCGCCCTGACGGCGGCCGGCGTGCCCCTGGAGGTCGACGGCGACGACCTGCCGCTGCGCCACGAACCGGCCGTCGCCCCGCTGCTGACGGCGCTGCGCGCGGTGGCCGCGGCGGAAGCGGCGCGCATCCCCGGGGACGCGCCGGAGCCGGACGCCTGCTGGCTCGGCACCGAGACCGCCCTCACCCTCCTCGCCTCGCCGCTGGCCGGCATGGACGCCGCCGACCTGCGCCGCCTGGGCCGTGCGCTGCGCGAGGAGGAGCGCAGCGCGGGCAACGCGCTGCCGCCGCCCTCGGACGAACTCCTCGCGCGCGCCCTCGCCGCACCGGAGCGCCTGGTCGCGCACGACCCCGCGTACGCGCGGGGCGCCCAGCGCCTCGGCGCGCTGCTCCGCAAGGCCAGGGAGCGCCTCGCGGGCGGCGGCACGGCCGAAGAGGCGCTGTGGGACCTGTGGGAGGGCACGCCGTGGCCCGCGCGACTGGAGCGCACCGCCCGGCGCGGCGGCGCCGCGGGCCGTAACGCGGACCGGGACCTGGACGCAGTGTGCGCGCTGTTCGCGACCGCCGCCCGCGCCGAGGAGCGCACCGGCGGCCGGGGCGCCCTGAACTTCCTGGAGGAGGTCGACGCCCAGGACATCGCCGCCGACACGCTCACCCGGCGCGCCGTGCGGCCCGGCGCCGTGCGGCTGATGACCGCCCACCGCTCCAAGGGGCTCCAATGGCGGCTCGTCGTCGTCGCCGGCGTCCAGGAGGGACTGTGGCCCGACCTGCGCCGCCGCGGCTCGCTGCTGGAGGCCGACCGCATCGGCCGCGACGGACTCGCCGAGCCGCTCACACCGAAGGCCCTCCTGGCGGAGGAGCGCCGACTGTTCTACGTGGCCGCCACCCGCGCGCGCGAACGCCTGATCGCCACCGCGGTCAAGGCCCCGGCCGACGATGGCGACCAGCCCTCCCGCCTGCTCACCGAACTCGGCGTCGAGCCCCGGGACGTCACCGGCCGCCCCCGCCGGCCGCTGTCCGTGGCCGCCCTGGTCGCCGAACTGCGCGCCACCACCGTCGACCCCCGCGTGTCCGACGAGCTTCGGGAGGCTGCCGCGCACCGGCTGGCCCGGCTCGCGGCGCTCGCCGACGACGACGGTCGCCCCCTGGTCCCCTCGGCCCACCCCTACCGCTGGTGGGGCATGGCGGAGCCGACCGAGAGCAAGGCGCCGCTGCGCGACCGCGACCAGCCCGTCGCGCTGTCCGGAAGCGCCCTGGACCAGTTGGCCAATACCTGCGCGCTGCAATGGTTCCTCGGCCGTGAGGTGAAGGCCGCCGAGCCCGCGAGCGCCGCCCAGGGCTTCGGCAACGTGGTGCACGTCCTGGCCGACGAGGTGGCCTCCGGACGCACCCCCGCCGACCTGGCCGTTCTCATGGAGCGGCTGGACTCGGTGTGGAACACGCTCGCCTTCGACGCGCCGTGGAAGTCGGCGCAGGAGAAGGAGCACGCGCGCGCGGCGCTCGAACGCTTCCTCCAGTGGCATGTCCTGGAGCGCGGCGGCCGCACCCCGGTGGCCAGCGAGCACGAGTTCGACGTGACGCTCACGGCGGGCGACTACCGGGTGCGCGTCCGCGGGTCCATGGACCGCGTCGAGGCCGACGGTGCGGGTCACGCCTACGTCGTCGACTTCAAGACGGGCAAGCAGACCCCCACCGCGGCCGACGTGGCCCGCCACCCGCAGCTCGCCGTGTACCAGCTCGCCGTGCGCGAAGGTGCCGTCGACGACGCCTTCGACGGGACGCGCCCCGAGCCCGGCGGCGCCGAACTCGTCCAGCTCCGCCAGGGCGCGGCCACACGGGAGGGCGGCGACAGCCTGCCGAAGGTCCAGGCCCAGGGGCCGCTGGACGGCACGTGGGTCGGCGACCTGCTGGCCACCGCCGCCGGCAAGGTCCTCGACGAACGGTTCGCCCCGAACACCGGCCAGCACTGCGCGCACTGCTCCTTCCAGGCGTCGTGCAGCGCCCGGCCCGAGGGACGGCACGTCGTGGAGTGACGCGCGGCTCAGGCGGTGCACGCGGCACGTGCGAGGCGTGCGGCGCACCCGGCACGTCTGATGCACCCGACGCACGCGTCGCGCCCCGCCCGCGAACCCAGCCACGGGACCTGGGTGACGTACCCCACCACCCGCGCCGAGCTGCGCTTCTTCGTCCCCCGGAGGCGCACGAGGCACCGGTTGTCAGTGCCCGCCGCTAGCCTTTTCGACATGCCCGCCCGTATCAGCGATCCCGAGCAGCTCAAGGAGCTCCTCGGCATCCCGTTCACCCCGGAGCAGACGGCCTGCATCACCGCGCCGCCCGCCCCGCAGGTGATCGTGGCCGGCGCCGGGTCGGGGAAGACGACTGTGATGGCGGCCCGCGTGGTGTGGCTGGTCGGCACCGGCCAGGTCGCCCCCGAACAGGTCCTCGGCCTCACCTTCACCAACAAGGCCGCCGGCGAGCTGGCCGAGCGTGTCCGCAAGGCGCTGACCGCGGCCGGCGTCACCGACCCCGACGCCCTCGACCCGGACGACCCGCCGGGCGAGCCCCTGATCTCGACCTACCACGCCTTCGCCGGCCGCCTCCTGACCGACCACGGCCTGCGCCTCGGACTCGAACCCAGCACCCGCCTGCTCGCCGACGCCAGCCGCTACCAGCTCGCCGCCCGCGTCCTGCGCGAGGCGCCGGGCCCGTTCCCCGCGCTCACCCGCTCCTTCCCCGACCTGGTCAGCGACCTCCTCGCCCTCGACTCCGAGCTGGCCGAGCACCTCGTGGACCCCGACGACCTGCGAGCCTGGGACGCCGGGCTGCTGGGCGCCCTGGAGGGCGCCAAGCTGACCAACGCCGACCTGCGCAAGGTCCCCGAGACGTCCGCCGCCCGCCGTGAACTGGCCGAGCTGGTGGTGCGCTACCGGGCCGCCAAACGCGAGCGGGACCTGCTCGACTTCGGCGACCAGATCGCCCTCGCGGCACGTCTCGCCCGGCTCCCCGAGGTCGGCCGCCTGCTGCGCGAGGACTTCCGGGTGGTCCTGCTGGACGAGTACCAGGACACCTCGGTCGCCCAGCGCATCCTGCTGGCCGGCCTGTTCGGCGACCGGACCGGCCATCCCGTCACCGCGGTCGGCGACCCCTGCCAGGCGATCTACGGCTGGCGCGGCGCCTCCGTCGCCAACCTGGACGACTTCCCCGAGCACTTCGCCCACGCCGACGGCCGCCCCGCCGCCCGCCAGGCGCTCAGCGAGAACCGCCGCAGCGGCGGCCGCCTGCTCGACCTCGCGAACGGCCTCGCCGAGCCCCTGCGCGCGATGCACGCGGGCGTGGCCGCCCTGCGCCCGGCGCCCGGCGCCGAACGGGACGGCCTGGTGCGCTGCGCGCTGCTGCGCACGCACGCCGAGGAGATCGACTGGATCGCCGAGTCGATCGCCCACCTCGTGCGGACCGGCAAGGCCCCCTGCGAGATCGCCGTCCTGTGCCGCACGGCGACCGACTTCGCCGAGATCCAGGGCGCGCTGGTCGCCCGGGACGTCCCCGTCGAGGTGGTCGGCCTGTCCGGGTTGCTGCACCTGCCCGAGGTCGCCGACCTCGTCGCCGTCTGCGAGGTGCTCCAGGACCCCGGCGCCAACGCTTCCCTGGTACGGCTGCTGACCGGCCCCCGATGGCGGATCGGCCCGCGCGACCTGGCGCTCCTCGGCCGCCGGGCCCGGATGCTCGTCGCGCACGCGCGCGTGGCCGACGACGACCCCGACCGCAGGCTCGCCGAGGCGGTCGAGGGCGTCGACCCGGCCGAGGTGATCTCCCTCGCCGACGCCCTCGACACGTTCCTGGAGAGTCCCCTGGACGGCCGCGGCGACGACGACGGGCTGCCGTTCTCGCCGGACGCCCGCGTGCGGTTCGCCCGGCTCGCGGCCGAGCTGCGCGACCTGCGCCGGTCCCTGTCCGACCCCCTGATGGACGTCCTGCACCGAGTCCTGGCCGTCACCGGCCTGGAGGTGGAGCTGGCCGCCTCCCCGCACGCCCTGGCCGCCCGCCGCCGCGAGACCCTGTCCAACTTCCTGGACGTCGCCGCGTCCTTCGCCGCAGGCGGAAGCGAGACGAGCCTGCTGGCCTTCCTCGGCTTCCTGCGCACGGCCGCCCAGTACGAGAAGGGCCTGGACAACGCGCTGCCCGGCGGGGAGAACACCGTCAAGGTGCTCACCGCGCACCGGTCCAAGGGCCTGGAGTGGGACGTCGTCGCCGTTCCGGGCCTGGTCACCGGCGTCTTCCCCAGTGGACAGGGCCGCGAGAAGTGGACCAGCCAGGGCAAGGCGCTCCCGCACGCGCTGCGCGGCGACTCCGACACCCTCCCCGACGTCGTGAGCTGGGACGCACGGGGCATGAGGGCCTTCCACGAGGCGATGAAGGAGCACCAGCACACCGAGGAGCTGCGCCTCGGCTACGTGACCTTCACCCGCCCGCGCTCCCTGCTGCTGGGCTCCGGCCACTGGTGGGGCCCCAGCCAGAAGAGGCCCCGCGGCCCGTCGGACTTCCTCCAGGCCCTGTACCACCACTGCGCCACCGGGCACGGCGAGATCGAGGCATGGGAGGCGCCCCCCGAGGAGGGCGAGGAGAACCCCGCTCTGCACCGGGGCGACGCCGACCAGGTCTGGCCCCTGCCGCTGGACGGGGAAGCACTCGCCCGCCGCCGCGCAGCCGCCGCGACCGTCCTGGCCCACCTGGACGCACTCGCCGCCCGCACCGGCGACGTCCACCGCACGACCGAGCACGGGGCGGAGACCCCCGACCACCCGGACTGGCCGCCCCCGGAGGACGACGAGCCGCCCGGCCACGACGACGAACCCCCCTCCGAGGACGCCCCTCCAGGAGAGGACGACGACCCCGGCTCCTGGGACTCCTGGAGCGGCGAGCGCCCCGCGATCCCGCACCAGGCCACCGCACCGGCTCACGTGCGCGGTCCCGCACCCGATCACGTACCCGCCCCGAAGCCAGGCGCCGAGCCGAACCGCGAGCCGAACCACGCGTCGGACCACGGCGACGCCCCTGACTCGCTGACCCAGGAGGAGGCGCGCACCGTCGCGTCCTGGGACCGCGACCTCGACGCGCTCGCCGGCGAGCTGCGGCGCGCTCGGCAGAGCGTCACCGACGTACCGCTGCCCGCTGCCCTGACCGCGACGCAGGTCCTGCACCTGGCCGCCGATCCGGACGGCTTCGCCAGGGAACTGGCGCGCCCCATGCCGCGCCCTCCGCAGCCCGCCGCGCGCCGGGGCGTCCGTTTCCACGCCTGGGTCGAAGCACGCTACGAGGAGCTGGAGCTGCCCCTGCTGGACGCCGAGGAACCGCCTGGCGCGGATGACGCCGAGATCGCCGACGAACGCGACCTGGAGGCCCTTAAGGAGGCGTTCGAGCGCAGCGAGTACGCCCGCCGGACGCCGTACCGCGTCGAGGCGCCCTTCCAGATCGAGATCGCGGGTCGCGTCGTCCGCGGCCGGATCGACGCCGTCTACAAGATCGACGCCGTCTCTAAGGAAGACGGCGACGACGGCGCGGGCGCGGGGACGGCGTACGAGATCGTGGACTGGAAGACCGGCCGCGAGCGGAGCGCCGACCCGCTCCAGATCGCCGTATATCGGCTGGCCTGGGCGGAGCGCCACGGCGTGCCGCTGGAGCGGGTCGGGGCGGCGTTCCTGTACGTGCGCACCGGGGAGGTCGTCCGGTTCGCCGACCTCCCGGACCGGGCGGCGCTGGAGCGACTGCTGCTGGAGGAGCCGCCCAGCGGGCCGCGCGACGGGCGGCAGTGTGACGAATCGCCCGACCGTGATGCCGTCGTGGGCCGATAGGCTCGGGAATATGAGCCAGACCCCGGACAGCGCCGTCCGTACGTACATCGAACAGCACCGCGCCGCCTTCCTCGACGACCTCGCCGCGTGGCTGCGCATCCCCTCCGTGTCGGCCCAGCCCGACCACGCGCCCGATGTACGGCGCAGCGCCGAATGGCTCGCCGCCAAGCTGGCGGAGACCGGCTTCCCCACCGTCGAGGTCTGGCCGACCGCGGGCGCCCCGGCCGTCTTCGCGGAGTGGCCCTCCGACGACCCCGACGCCCCCACCGTCCTCGTCTACGGGCATCACGACGTCCAGCCCGCCGCCCGCGAGGACGGCTGGGGCAGCGAGCCCTTCGAGCCGGTCGTCCGCGACGGACGCCTCTACGCGCGCGGGGCGGCCGACGACAAGGGCCAGGTCTTCTTCCACACACTCGGCGTGCGCGCCCACCTCGCCGCCTCGGGCCGCACCGCGCCGGCCGTCCACCTCAAGATGCTGATCGAGGGCGAGGAGGAGTCCGGCTCCCCGCACTTCCGCGAGCTGATCGAGAGCCGCGCCGACCGGCTGGCCGCCGACACGGTGATCGTGTCCGACACCGGTATGTGGTCCGAGGACACCCCCACGGTGTGCACCGGCATGCGCGGCCTCGCCGAATGCGAGATCCGGCTCGCCGGACCGGACCAGGACATCCACTCCGGCTCCTTCGGCGGCGCCGTGCCCAACCCGGCGACCGCGGCCGCCCGCCTCGTCGCCGCCCTGCACGACGAGCACGCGCGCGTGGCGATCCCCGGCTTCTACGACGGCGTCGTCGAGCTGACCGACCGAGAGCGCGAGTTGTTCGCCGAGCTGCCCTTCGACGAGAAGCAGTGGCTGAGCACCGCCCAGTCGCACGCCGCGCACGGCGAGGCGGGCTACTCGACGCTGGAGCGCGTCTGGGCCCGCCCCACCGCCGAGGTCAACGGCATCGGCGGCGGCTACCAGGGGCCCGGCAGCAAGACGATCATCCCGTCCACGGCGATGGTGAAGCTGTCCTTCCGTCTGGTCGCCGGGCAGGACCCCGACCACATCGAGCAGGCCGTCCGCGCCTGGGCCGACCGTTGCGTGCCCGACGGGATCCAGCTTGAGACGGTGTTCGGCGCCGCCACCCGCCCGTGCCTGACCCCGCTGGACCACCCGGCCCTGCGGTCCGTCGCCCGCGCCATGAGCCGTGCCTTCGGCGCACCGGTGCGCTACACCCGCGAGGGCGGCTCCGGACCGGCCGCGGACCTCCAGGACGTCCTCGGCGCACCCGTCCTCTTCCTCGGCGTCTCGGTCCCGTCCGACGGCTGGCACGCGCCGAACGAGAAGATCGAGCTGGACCTGCTGTTCAAGGGCGTCGAGACCAGCGCTTACCTGTGGAGCGACCTCGCCGAGCACTGGCGCGATGCGCCCTGACGCGCCGCCGCGATCAGGGGCGCCTGCCCGCGGGGCGCACCCCGTAGGCGCCGACCCGCAGCCCCAGGCGCCGCCGGCGCCGACCGCCCCTGCCGCGCCTCCCGCTGAACCGTCGCCGAACCGCCCGCCGCACCGGGGGAGTTGGAAGCACACGTGACCACCAGGATCGACCACACCGCCGACCGGCCCATCTCGCTCACCGCGCCCAGCGGCATCGACCGGGCGGCCCACCACCGCCTCGACGAGGCATGGCTCGCCGCGGCCTGGAGCCATCCCACGACCCGCTGCTTCGTGATCTCCGGCGGCCAGGCGCTCATCGACGAGACGCCCGACGGCGGCACCGAACTCGTCATGACCGCGTCGTTCGACGCCCCCCTCACCGAGGCGCACCGCTATTTCCTGGGCGCCGACGAGGACGGCGTCAGCTACTTCGCGCTCCAGAAGGACTCCCTGCCCGGCCGGATGGACCAGTCCGCCCGCCCGGCGGGACTGCGCGAGGCCGGCCTGCTGCTGTCGCCGCGCGACGCGGCACTGATGGTGCACGCGGTGGCCCTGGAGAACTGGCAGCGGCTGCACCGCTTCTGCTCGCGCTGCGGCGAGCGCACCGTGATCGCCGCCGCCGGCCACATCCGGCGCTGCCCGGCCTGCGGCGCCGAGCACTACCCGCGCACCGACCCCGCGGTGATCATGGCGGTCACCGACGACCAGGACCGCATCCTGCTCGGCCGCCAGATGCACTGGCCCGAGGGCCGCTTCTCCACGCTGGCCGGCTTCGTCGAGCCCGGCGAGTCCATCGAGCAGTCGGTGCGCCGGGAGGTCTGGGAGGAGGTCGGCGTCGTCGTCGGCGAGGTCCAGTACGTGGCCAGCCAGCCGTGGCCGTTCCCCTCCAGCCTCATGCTGGGCTTCACGGGCCGGGCCACCTCGACGGAGATCAACGTCGACGGCGACGAGATCCACGAGGCCCGCTGGTTCTCCCGGGAGGAACTGGGCGCGGCCTTTGAGTCGGGCGAGGTCCTGCCTCCGTACGGCATCTCGATCGCGGCCCGGCTCATCGAACGGTGGTACGGCGAGCCTCTGCCGATGCGGAGCGCCGTCTGACAGCCGGGGTTCAGCCGAACGACGAGAAGGCGGCCCCCGAACCGATCGGGGACCGCCTTCTCACACGTGCACGGCCCGAGGCCGCCAGACCAGCGGGGACGTCCCCGCGTCAGACGCCGACCTTCTGCTTGACCTGCGCGAGGGAGGGGTTCGTCAGCGTCGAGCCGTCCGCGAAGAGCACGGTGGGAACGGTCTGGTTCCCCCCGTTCGCCTTCTCGACGAAGGCCGCGGACTCCGGGTCCTGCTCGATGTTGATCTCGTTGTACGCGATGCCTTCGCGGTCCATCTGGCTCTTCAGCCGGCGGCAGTAGCCGCACCACGTGGTGCTGTACATCGTCACGGTGCCCGGCATGTGTCTCGCGCTCCTTCGGCGGTCGGGGACGTTGGGTAGTCGCAGTGCGGGAACGTCCGTCATCGGCCCGGCATTCCCGCAGGGGCGGGGACGGGCGCGGTGCGCGGTGCGGCGAGTCGGAGAGGGAGCGGGGCGGGGACGGGACCGTGCGACCTCGGCCGTGTTCATATGACTGCGAGGAGTCGCCTGTGGACAACCGACTCGTCCGTCTCCCGGGACCTGGCAGCATGGCGGTGTGACAGCAGCAACGCACTCCCCTCTCTTCCCGCGGGTACCGGACTCCGCCGACGCGGTGCTCGACGGGCTCGACCCCGAGCAGCGCGAGGTCGCCACCGCGCTGCACGGGCCGGTGTGCGTGCTGGCCGGGGCCGGGACCGGCAAGACCCGCGCGATCACCCACCGCATCGCCTACGGCGTCCGCGCCGGCGTCCTCCAGCCGTCCAGCGTGCTCGCCGTCACCTTCACCAACCGGGCCGCCGGGGAGATGCGCGGCCGGCTGCGCCAGCTCGGCGCCCACGGCGTTCAGGCCCGCACCTTCCACTCCGCCGCCCTGCGCCAGCTCCAGTTCTTCTGGCCGAAAGCGATCGGCGGCACGCTGCCCCGGCTCGTGGACCGCAAGGTCCAGATCGTCGCGGACGCCGCGGCGGCCTGCCGCATCCGTCTGGACCGCAACGAGCTGCGGGACGTCACCGCGGAGATCGAGTGGTCCAAGGTCACCCAGACCGTGCCGGCCGACTACGCCCTCGCAGCCGCGAAGGCCGGCCGCGAGGCGCCCCGCGACCCGGCCGAGATCGCCCAGCTCTACTCCGTCTACGAGGACCTCAAGCGCGCCCGCTCGGTGATCGACTTCGAGGACGTCCTGCTGCTGACCGTCGCCGTCCTCCAGGACCGGCGGGACATCGCCGACCAGGTCCGTTCCCAGTACCAGCACTTCGTGGTGGACGAGTACCAGGACGTCAGCCCGCTCCAGCAGCGGCTCCTTGAACTGTGGCTGGGCGAGCGGGACAACCTGTGCGTCGTGGGCGACGCCAGCCAGACCATCTACTCGTTCACGGGAGCAACGCCCGACCACCTGCTCGACTTCCGTGCCCGCCACCCCGGCGCCACCCTCGTCAAGCTGGTGCGGGACTACCGCTCCACTCCGCAGGTCGTCCATCTGGCCAACGGCCTGCTCGCCCAGGCCCGCGGCCGGGCCGCCGACCACCGGCTGGAACTGGTCTCCCAGCGGCCCGCGGGACCGGAGCCCGGGTACGCCGAGTACGCCGACGAGCCCGCCGAGGCCGAGGGCGCGGCCCGCCGGATCCGCGACTTGGTCGCCTCCGGCGTCCCGGCGAGCGAGATCGCGATCCTGTTCCGGACGAACTCCCAGTCCGAGACCTACGAGCAGGCCCTCGCGGACGTCGGCGTGCCCTACCAGGTGCGGGGCGCCGAGCGCTTCTTCGACCGCCCCGAGGTGCGCAAGGCGGGCGTCGCCCTGCGCGGCGCCGCCCGCTTCGGCGGCAACGACGCCCTCCTCGACGACGCCGTCGACCTCCCCTCGCAGGTAAGGGCTGTGCTCTCCGGGGAGGGCTGGACGTCGCACCCTCCGGCCGGTTCCGGCGCCGCCCGGGAGCGCTGGGAGTCGCTGGCCGCCCTGGTCAACCTCGCGCAGGACTTCGCCGCCGCCCGGTCGGGCGCCACCTTGAGCGACCTGGTGGCGGAGCTGGACGAACGGGCGAACGCCCAGCACGCCCCCACCGTCCAGGGAGTCACCCTGGCCTCACTGCACTCGGCCAAGGGCCTGGAGTGGGACGTCGTGTTCTTGGTCGGCGTCGCCGAGGGCATGATGCCGATCAGCTACGCGAGAACCGACGAGCAGATCGAGGAGGAGCGCCGCCTCCTCTACGTCGGCGTGACCCGCGCCCGGGAGCGGCTGCACGTGTCCTGGGCGCTGTCCCGCTCGCCCGGCGGCCGTCCGAACCGCCGCCCCAGCCGCTTCCTCGACGGCCTGCGCCCCGGCTCCGCCGGGGGCCCGGCCGGCCGCGGCCCCGTGGGGACCTCCGGCGGCGTCGAGCGCGGCTTCGCCGCGAGCACGGCAGGCGCGGGGGCGGTGCGGGCCCCGGCGGCCGGGCCGCGCCGCACGCAGCGCACCCCGGCCCGGTGCCGGGTCTGCGGCCGGACGCTGACCGACGCCGGCGAGATGAAGCTGATGCGCTGCGACGACTGCCCCTCGGACATGGACGAGGGGCTGTACGAGCGGCTGCGCGAATGGCGGGCGGAGCAGGCCCGGCGCAGCGGGCAGCCCGCCTTCTGCGTCTTCACCGACCGGACCCTGATGGCGATCGCCGAGGCGGCCCCCGACGACGAGCGGGAGCTGGTGCGCATCCCCGGTGTCGGGATGCGCAAGCTGCGCCGTCACGGGGCCGACGTACTCGCCATCTGCGCAGGCCGGCGGGGTGCGGACGAAGACGCGTCGGACTGAGCCGAACTCGTCGAAAAAATAGTTTGCGCACGCCCCGGGAATCCCCATAGGTTCTTGGTCACGGGAACGGCGGCCTTCCTGAAGGCCCCTCTTCCGTGCTGTACTTATGCATCCATGTGGACTGGCTCACGTCAGTCCCCTCAGACGCCGAGAGGAGGCGATTGAAGTGATCAGCATCGTGAGCACCCCGAAAATGACCGATCGCGCGGTCGTCTCCCTGTGCATGCTCGGCGTCTCTGACCAGGGCACCGGTCTGTCCGGCATTCGTGTCGAGCGTCCGATGTCCTCCGTGTCCCTCGCGGGCCTTCCCGTCCGTGAGCGTGATGAGCGACCGACCAAGGCACTGGGCGCAGTAGCGGCGCAGGCGCAGGCCTATGCCTTTACGGCCACCGGTGCCCGAAACCGGAAGCAGGCGACGCAGCACCACCCGATGTGGGCCTTCCGTGGGCCAGAACCCTGGAGTGATCCAGCCTGATCGTCGATCAGGCGGGCGCCTTCAGGGCCGCGGAACCCCACCAGGGATCCGCGGCCCTTCTGTTTTCCCCGCACGGGGATGACGGGGCGAAAAGGGCCTCGGGACAAGAAATGCCCCGGCACCCAGCCGATACCGGCCCACCGGCCGGACCGACAAGACGAGGAAGACGACCCGTGCGACTCGAAGCACACGCCCCGGCCGTACCGCCTTCCGGCACGATCCCCCAGCCCGGTCTCACGGAGGACCCCGCCTTGATCCCGCTCACCGCGCTCACCGCGCTCGACGACGCCATCGAGAACCTCGGCGTGCCCGTTCCCTGCCGTTCCTACGACCCGGAAGTCTTCTTCGCCGAGTCGCCCGCGGACGTGGAGTACGCCAAGTCCCTCTGCCGCACCTGCCCGCTGATCGAGGCATGCCTCGCCGGTGCCAAGGAGCGGCGCGAGCCCTGGGGCGTCTGGGGCGGCGAACTCTTCGTCCAGGGTGTCGTCGTGGCCAAGAAGCGCCCGCGTGGCCGCCCGCGCAAGAACCCGGTCACAGCATGAACATCACAGGAACGATCGACCGCCCTCTCACGCTCGACCCCCAGAAGCAGGCCCCGATGAAGCCGTCCACCAGCGAGCCCGCGGTCCCCGCGGCCCACGACGTCACCACTGCCGGCGCGAACGACTCGCGTCAGAACAGGACCCGAGAGATGCAACTCATTCCAGAAGCCCTGGCTCGTGCGCATATGTACGAGCGACTCCATGAGGCGGAGCAGGAACGCCATGCCGCGCGCCTGGTGACCGCCCGCCGGATGCAGCGCCGCGCCGAGCGCGCCTCGCGGCGTGCCCGCCGTGCGCTGGCCCTGGCGGTCATGCAGTAACAGCCGACGCCGCCTGGCGTAAGCCTCCCGACGGGAGGCGATCTCTGCTCGTGGGGGCCGGTCCGTCGCAGACGGACCGGCCCCCACCATGCGAGGGGTCCCGCCCGTGCGCGGGGTCGCCCGCCCTGGAGGGCGGCGGTACCGTCGCCGGGTGACGAGTCCGCGCGGAGAGCCAGAGCCTGGCGAGCCCCACCACGGCGAGCCCTCTCCCGAGCACGGCGAGCTCCAGCACGGCGAGGGCGCCGCGCGGCGTCCCGCGGTGTCGTGCGCGCGTTGCGGAGCCCAGGGTGAGGGCCCGCCTCTCACCTGGACCTGCTCCGTCGAGGACGGCGCTCGCCGCTACTACTGCGACGCCTGTTCCCGGGCGAACCTCCGGTCGATCGAGGGACGGCTCGACTCGGCTCAGTGGTGAACCGGCCGACCCGTCCCTCGCCCGCATCCCTTCGCGCGTGCCCTTTGCTCGGGTCCCGGCCGCTCAGGCCTGGACGGCGGAGTCCTCGGCCGCCGGGTCCGCCACGAAGCCCGGCAGCCACTGCTCCAGTTCTTCCCTCAGCCGCACCGTGGCCCCCAACTGGCACAGCACCCCGATCGTGCTGAGCGTGACCCGGTGGATCAGGAGGTACGCCGGAGGCAGGTTGAGCCGCTTGCCGAGCTGGTAGGCGGGGGAGCGGGGGTCGGCGACGCGCGCCGCCTGGTTGCGCATCCACCCGCGGGTGAAGGTGAACTCCTCTGCCTGGGCCGGTTCGATGATCGGCAGGAGGTAGTCGAGGACCGCGTCGGGCTCCAGCTCGATCGACTCCTTGACGAATCCCTCCGCGCACAGCAGGAGGTAGACCGACGCGGCCCGGCCGTCCAGGGTCAGCCGCAGGGACTCCCCGATCGGCGTCGGCAGACCGCCGGGCAGACGATCGACGGTGCCGAAGTCGAGGACGCCCAGGCGCCAGCCGTCGTCGCCGTCCGGACCGCCGGGCAGCAGGCGGAAGTTGCCCGGATGCGGGTCGGCGTGCAGCAGGCCGGTGCGGGCCGGGCCGGAGAACAGGAAGCGGGCCAGGAGCTGACCGGCGCGGTCGCGCTGCTCCCGGGTGCCGTCCGCGATCACCTCCGACAGCGGGACGCCGTCGATCCACTCGGTGATCAGCACCTGATCGCACTGGTGGACCACGTCCGGCACGAGCACGTCCGGGTCGTCCCGGAACTCCTCCGCGTGAGCCCGCTGGGCCTGCGCCTCCAGGGCGTAGTCCAGTTCTTCGGAGACGCGGTCCTTCAGCTCGGAGATCAGCGGCTTGATGTCCATGCCGGGGATCAGCGGCCCGAGGAGGCGGGCGAACCTGCTGAGCTGCCCGAGGTCGGACAGCAGGGCCTCGCCGGCGCCCGGGTACTGGACCTTGACCGCCACCTCGCGGCCGTCGCGCCACACCGCCCGGTGCACCTGCCCGATCGAGGCCGCCGCGGCCGGCTTGTCGTCGAACTCCTCGAACATCTCCCGCCAGTCCGGGCCCAGCCGTTGCTCCAGCACCCCGTGCATGGTGCGCGTCGGCATCGGCGGCGCCGCCTCCTGGAGCTTGGTCAGCGCGGCGCGGTAAGGCCCGGCGACCTCCTCGGGCAGCGCGGACTCGAAGACGGACAGGGCCTGCCCGAACTTCATCGCGCCGCCCTTCAGCTCACCGAGCACTTTGAACAACTGCTCCGCCGTGCGCTGCTGTAGCTCGCGGCCGACCAGATCCGCGGACTCGCCGACGATCCTCTTGCCGAGGCCCCAGGTCGCTCTCCCTGCGAAACCGAGCGGGAGCGCGGCGAGCTTGGCGGTCCGGGTGACCGCCTTCCGGGGAAGATCAGACATGCGCCCTCCAAGTCCCAGCGAGCCGCGTCGCGCCTGCCTGGCGGCAGGACGGCGATGACGGCCGTTGCCCAGCCATTGTCGCGCGTGGTGCGCCCTCATCAGAGGTGTCTTCCGCCACGGCTTCGCGAGCCGCGCCGCACGGGCAGTCCCGATGCGGCCAGACCGGGCGCGCATGCCAGTGCAGACCGGGCGCGGAAGCCTCCCAGCGCACGCCCGCGGCGCCGGAGGAGTCGCTGTCCAGGAAGGCGAGCGCGTGGGCGGCCGCAAGGCCGGCGACGGCCGTGGCGAGCGCCAGGTCGCAGGGTCTGGGCGGGCGGGGCCCGCCCGACCGCCACTGCGCTGTCAGGCGCGGCCAGGTCTCGTCCGCGTCCGTGCGGCACCGGTGCAGGCATTCGGCGCAGCCGGTCTGACCGGGCAGCACCAGCGGGCCGACGACGCCGGTGGCCTCCACGACCCCGGCGTACAGATGGGGTGTGCCCGACGCGATCAGCGGCGCGACCGTCGCCGGGTCGGGCGCGTGCACGGCGAGGTCGTCACGGGGCGCGAGCACCACCAGCGAGTGGCTTGAGGCGTCCTCGCCGAACGGTGTTCGGCGGTCGCGGCGCGCGGTGCGATCCGGCGCCGCTCTGCGCACGACTCGCCGTGCCGCGGCGTCCCGGCGCTCGCCGACCGCCTCGGCGGGCAGTCCGCCCGGCGCCACGTCCCACGGTTCGACGCATCCCCCGTCGAGCACGTCCACCTGGCCGATGCCCGCGCCGGACAGCAGTGCGGCCAGCACGGCGCCCACCCGGCCCGCGCCGCGCACCTGCACTCGCCGGTCGCGGCGGGCGGCCAGGAGGTCGGCTGCCTCGCCCGGTGCACGCGCCACCAGGGACAGCGCGGCGAGGTCAGGCCGGAGCCGGTCCATGACCTGCTCCTCCTCCCGCAGGGAGCACGCCGCCGGGCCGCCGCCCCGCGCGTCGTCCAAGAGCCCGGCTCGGGCCAGCCGCGTCACGAGCAGATCGACATGGCCGTCCGGCAGCCCCATGCGCCGTCCCTCCTCCCGGAGCAGGGGCAGACCGCGGGCGCCGTTGAGCAGTTCGAGGAAGCTCCCCGTCGCCGTGTCGACCGGTCCCCACGTCAGTGCGTGCGCGGGAGTCATCCCGAACTGCACGGTGTTGAGATCGCGCCAGCCGCGCCGGAGCGCGGGTTTCACCATCGGATGCATCTGCGGCCCCCGTTGCCTTGATGAGTGGATGAGAACCAGGGATTTCCCGATCACGGAATCCGGGAACGTCCCGGCCGCCGACGAGACCGGCGGCCGTCGCCAGAGATCGCTGGTCGTGATCGCTGGTCGTCGCTGAGCGTCGGCGGACCTCGTCGGTCGTCGTCGGACGTTCCCGAGGCGTTCTCGGGCGTTGTCTGGCTGTGTTGGGCGTTGTCGGTGAACGGATCGCCCGACGTCTGCCAGCATGCCCGGGTCGGCCCGGCGGTGTGCGGGTTTGTCCACAGGCGCCCCATATTCGTCATATGAATCAGGCGCTCGGTGGGGGTGACGGAAGCGAAGCACTCCCGGCGGGGGACTTCCCGCACGGGCACCCGGTACGGTCGACCCGTGTCCGCCGACCCCCTGCACCATGCCGGAACGCCGCAGCGCACCGCCGCCAGCCCCCCGCAGCGCTCCGCCGCCAGCCCGCCGCCCGACGGATCGGCCGCGGGCGCGATCGAGGTGCGCAGGAGCGCCCGCCGCCGCAGGACGGTCTCCGCGTACCGCGAGGGCGACCGCACCATCGTCCTCATCCCCGCCAAGATGTCCGAGGCGGAGGAGCGGCGCTGGGTGGCCGTCATGCTGGACAAGCTCGCCGCCCAGGAGAGCCGGCGCACGCTCGGCGACACCGAGCTGACCGAGCGCGCCGGGCGGTTGTCGGCCCAGTACCTCGGCGGCCGGGCCCGCCCGGCCTCGGTCCGCTGGGTCGCCAACCAGAACACGCGCTGGGGGTCCTGCACCCCCGCGGAGGGCAGCATCCGCCTGTCGCACCGCCTCCAGGGCATGCCGGAGTACGTCGTCGACTACGTCCTGCTGCACGAGCTGGCCCACCTCCTCGTGCCCGGCCACGGCCCCGACTTCTGGCGGCTCCTCGACGCGTACCCGCGCACCGAGCGGGCCCGGGGCTATCTCGAAGGCGTGGTCGCCGCGCCGCGCCTGCCGCATCCGCCGGCTGCGCGCGACGCGTGACCGGTCGCCCCACGGCGTGCGCCCTACGCGACGGGGACGGGTGACCGATCGCCGCGCCGATCGCGCGCCGTGCGGAGGACGTCGGCGCGGCGGCGGGGACCGTACCGCGCGTGCAGGCGGGGATTGTGTACCGGGTTCGTACCGGCTTGGTCCGATGTCGTATCCAGCCGTTAGCCTGGCGCGACGCACTCGCATTCGGGATGGGGGACGGTCGTTACGCATGACCAGGGAATTCCAGCGCGGCCACAAGGCCAGGATCAGCGACCTGACCGCGGGCATGGATCTGTACGTCGGCGTGCAGATCTCCGCTCCCGGACTGACCTTCGACATAAGCTGCTTCGGCCTCGACGCCGACGAGCGCCTCTCCGACGACCGGTACTTCGTCTTCTTCAACCAGCCGAAGTCGCCCGAGGAGGCCGTCCAACTGCTGGGCGCACAGGCGGGTGACACGGAGTCCTTCCGGGTCACGCTCGACCGCGTCCCGCCGCAGATCAAGAAGCTGGCGTTCACGGCGACCATCGACGGCGCCGGGCAGATGTCGCAGATCGCCCCCGGATACCTGCGCATCGTGGCCGGCGGCGAAGAGGTCGCCCGGTACTCCTTCGACGGCTCGGAGTTCTCCACTGAGCGCGCGGTGATGCTCGGCGACGTCTACCTCAAGGACGTGTGGCGGTTCGCCGCGGTCGGACAGGGCTTCGACGGCGGCCTGGAGGCGCTGCTGAAGAACTTCGGCGGCGAAGTCCTGGAAGAGGAGCCGCCCGCCGCCCCCGCCGCGGCGTCCGCCGGGTGGCCGCAGCCGGGCGCGGCCCCGGGCTTCGCACCGCCCGCCCAGCCCTCCCCGCCTCCGGCCTTCGGCACCCCGGCTGGACCGGCCGCGTCCCCGCCGCAGCCCGCCGCTCCGGGGCATGCCCTGGCCCCCGGCCAGACACCGCCGCCGCCCTCGCCGTCGGCGCCCGCGCCCTCCATGCACGCCGCGCCGACCCTCATCGCGCCCATGACCCCGCCCGGCGGCGCCGTTCCGCCGCCCGCCCCGGCGCCGGCGCCGCACCACCTCCCCGGCCGGCAGTCGCCGTACGGCCACCAGCCCCCCGGTCCGGGCGCGCCGCCGCCCCCTGGCTATGGGCAGCCCCAGGCGCCCCCGCCGTCGGGCCACGGCCAGCAGACTTATGGCCAGCCCCCGTACGGTCAGGGGCCGGGCCAGCCCGCGCCCTACGGAGCGCCGCAGAGTACCCCCACGCAGCCCGGCGTCGGGGCCGCGCTCCAGAAGTTCAAGGAGACGCCGACCGGCCAGCGCTGGACGCTCCAGAACGGCAAGCTGATCCGCGCCGACCTCGGCATGGGAGGTCAGCCCGTGCTGGCCCGGCAGGGCAGCATGGTGCTCTACCAGGGCAAGGTCGACTTCCACTACAAGGGCGCGGGCTTCGCCGGTCGCGTCGTCGGCAACGCCACCGGCCAGGAGATGCAGCTCATGCGCTGCACCGGCCAGGGCCAGGTGTTCTTCGCCGAGAACTCCGCCCACCTGCACCCGGTCGAGCTCCAGGGTGACGCCCTCTGCGTCTCCGCGGAGAACGTGCTCGCCTTCGACGAGAGCCTCCAGTACGAGGTCCGCCGCATCGAGGGCCACGGAATCCCCGGCGGCGCCCTGTTCACCATACAGTTCCAAGGCACTGGGACGCTGGTCGTCAAGACGCACGGCACGCCCGTCGTGCTGCCCGTGACGCCGACGACCTTCGTCGACTCCAACGCCCTGGTGGCTTGGTCCGCCGCCGCTCAGGTGATCGTCTCCAGCCAGGTGCGCATGCGCCGCAACGCCTACCCCGGGCACACCGGAGAGGGCGTCAACCTCCAGTTCCGCGCCGCACCCGGCAACTTCGTCGTCGTCCAGCCCTACGAGGTCTAGAGGGAGCCCGTCATGAACCAGCCGCTCGCGGGCTACGCCCCCGCACCCGTCACCGCCCGCATGGAGAACCACGGAAGCCACATGCTGAAGGTCGCCATGACGGCGGGCGACGACCTCCTCGCGCGCGTGGGGTCGATGGCAGCCTACGAAGGCTTCATCCAGTACGAGCCCAACCCGCCCGCCGTGCGCCAGATCGCGCGCGACTGGATCACCGGCGAGGGCGCGCCCCTGATGAAGTGCTCCGGCGACGGTCTGCTCTACCTCGCCGACTACGGGGCCAACGTCGTCGTGATCAACCTGGGCGGCGACGCCCTCTCGGTCAACGCCACCAATCTGCTCGCCTTCGACGCGAAGCTCCAGTGGGGCGTCGAGCGAGTCAAGGGGCTGGCCAAGTTCGCCGGTCAGGGCCTGTGGAACACGAAGATCTCCGGGCAGGGCTGGGTCGCGCTGACCTCCCGGGGCACTCCGATCGTCGTCGACTGCGGCAGCGGCGAGAACGAGACGTACGTCGACCCGGACGCGCTCGTCGCCTGGTCGCCGAACCTCAAGGTGAAGGGCAAGCGCAGCTTCAAGGCGCAGTCCCTGATCGGCCGGGGCAGCGGCGAGGCGTACCAGATGGCCTTCTCCGGCCAGGGGATCGTCGTCGTGCAGCCCAGCGAGGACAGCACCGACCGCCTGCGGTTCCGGGGCTGAGGGGGATACAGGACAGATGCAGAGCCCGCTTTTCGCCTTCAACGACACCCAGGCGCCGGACCGTTGGAGCCTCCAGAACCAGCAGATGCTGCGCGTGACCCTGGAGGGGCACGACGACATCCTCGCCCGCAAGGGCGCCATGGTCGCCTACCAGGGTCTCGTCGAGTTCGACGCCGAGTACCGCAGCGACTACCAGGCACGCGCGCGGGCGTACACCGGGGAGGGGCTGGACCTGATGCGCTGCCACGGGCAGGGCACGGTCTACCTCGCCAATCTCGGGCAGTACGTCCACGTCATGGACGTCGAGCAGGACGGCCTGACGGTCGACAGCGGCTATGTGCTGGCGATGGACTCCTCGCTGCACCACGAGGTCGTCGCCGTCGACAGCCTGTACGGGATCTCCGGCTCGGGGAAGTACCAGCTCAACGTCACCGGCCGCGGCAAGGTCGCCCTGATGACCTCTGGCGCGCCGCTGATGATGCAGGTGACGCCGGACAAGTACGTCAACTGCGACGCCGACGCCATCGTCGCCTGGTCCACCGGGCTGCGGGTGCAGATGCAGGCTCAGACGCACTCCACGGGGGTGTGGCGGCGACGCGGCAGCACGGGGGAGGGCTGGGAGCTGAGCTTCATGGGCAGCGGCTTCGCGCTCGTCCAGCCGAGTGAACTGCTCCCGCCGCAGAACGCGGTGATCGGGCAGGGCCTCGCCGCCCAGTTCGGCATGGGGCAGCAGGGGGCGCGAGGACAGAACCAGGGCAACGTCTGGAGCTGAGCCCCGGGCGGAGCGGCCGCACGGACGCGGGCATAACAAGCACACCGGGCACACCGAGCACACCTGGAACACAGGCTCACCGGGAACGACGACGGCGGCCGCACACGACTGACGGGACAGCGGGAACTGCCGGGACAGCGGTAAGGGGTGACCACCACTGTGGTCACCCCTTACGCGTGCCCGCCATGCGATCAGCCGGGCGGCGGCTCCGGCGGCTCAGAGCCTGGCCCGGGTCGCCTCCAGCAGCCGTAGGACCGACGCGTCCGCGACCTCGCCTACCGCGTCGTAGGCGAACCAGCGCAGGTCCAGGGACTCGTCGCTGATCGCCTCCACAGCGCCGGGCGCGGCGACCGCCGCGTACTGCACGTCCAGGTGCCAGGCGCACGGGGTGTGATGGCGGTCCAGACGGACCGGGCCGCCGGGCAGCAGGGCGAGCCCGGCGATGCCCGACTCCTCGGTCGCCTCGCGCAGGGCGGCGCCCGCCAGCGTGGCGTCCTCCGGTTCGCAGTGGCCGCCCATCTGAAGCCACATCCGCAGCTTCCTGTGCAGCGTCAGCAGCACCCGGCCGCGCTCGGGATCGATCACCAGGGCGCTCGCGGTGATGTGGCCGTCCGCACACCTCTTCCACATGCCGTCGGGGTACGCGGTCAGATGATCGAGATACGCCTGGCGTAGTTCCGCCTGGCCCTCACGGTCGCCGCCGTCCCCGCCGTCCTCATAGCTCTTGAGTACGAGGACGGCGTCGTCGTACAGGCTCACTCGGTCCCGTCGTCCTTGCCCTCGGCGTCGTCACCGGTCTGACTCGTCTGACCCGTCTGACCGCTCCGGCCCGTCTGGCCGCCGGTGTCCTTCCGCTCCGGCGCGTCCGGCCCGCTCGGAGCGGACCGGGGGGCGTCCGGCTCGGGCTCCGGCTCGGGCGCGGCGCCGCCCGCCGCCTCGCCGAGCATCTTGTCCAGCTCGGAGAAGTCCATGTGCTCGCGGTGCACGAAGCCGTCGGGGTCGTCCAGGTCGGCGGCCGTCGGCAGCATGTCCGGGTGGCCCCACAGGTCGTCGCGGCCCTCCACGCCGCGCGCGTCCGTGAGCGAGGCCCACAGGCGGGAGGCGTCGCGCAGCCGGCGGGGGCGCAGCTCCAGGCCGATCAGCGTGGCGAACGTCTGCTCGGCCGGACCGCCCGAGGCCCGGCGGCGGCGAAGCGTCTCGCGCAGGGCGTCCGCGGACGACAGGCGGGGTTTGGCGGCGGCGTGCACCACCGCGTCCACCCAGCCCTCCACGAGCGCCAGAGCGGTCTCAAGACGCGCCAGGGCCGCCTTCTGCTGGGGGGTGTCCTCGGGCTGGAACATGCCCTGCTGCAAGGCGTCCTGCAACTGCTCGGGGTTCTGCGGGTCGAACTGGCCGACCACGTCCTCCAGCTTGGCGGTGTCGACCTTGATCCCGCGCGCGTACCCGTCGACCGCGCCGAACAGGTGCGAGTGCAGCCACGGCACGTGCGCGAACAGACGCTGGTGCGCGGCCTCGCGCAGGGCGAGGTACAGCCGCACCTCGTCCCGCGGCACGCCCAGGTCCTGGCCGAACTTCTCGACGTTGACCGGCAGCAGCGCCGCCTTCCCGGCGGGGCCGAGCGGCAGACCGATGTCGGTGGAGCCGACGACCTCGCCGGCCAGCACGCCGACGGCCTGCCCGATCTGGCTGCCGAACATGGCGCCGCCCATGGAGCGCATCATGCCGATCAGCGGGCCGGCCATGGCCTGCATCTCCTCCGGCAGCACGTCGCCCATGGCGGCGCCCACCCGCTCGGCGACCGGGTCGACCAGCTCCTGCCAGGCCGGCAGCGTCGCCTCGACCCACTCCGCGCGGGACCATGCCACCGAGGTTCCGGCGCCGGACGGCAGCGACGTGGCGTCGTCCAGCCACAGGTCGGCCAGCCGGACCGCCTCCTGGACGGCGGAGCGCTCGGCGGGGCCGACACTGGCGTCCTTGACGCCGTCCGGCGTGCCCTGGGAGACCGTCTGGCGGGCGATCTGCTTGGCCATGTCCCAGTTCACCGGGCCGCCCTCGTAGGAGAGCATCTGGCCGAGCTGCTGGAAGGCGGCGCCCAGGTCGGTGGGGTTCAGCGAGCCGAACATGGCTGCGAGCGGATTGTCGCCGCCCGGTCCGCCCAGGCCCCCGGCTCCGGGGAACCCGAAGCCGAACGGGTTGGCCGGCCCCTGCCCACCACCGCTCTCCTGGTCCTTCTTCTTGCCCTCGTCGCCGTCGTCCGGCTCCTCCGGCGGAAGGCCGAATCCGAATGGGGTGTCACTCACGGGGTTCCTCGGCTGGTTAGGCCACCGGTTCTCTCCGGCGGCGGCTGCCCGACAACACCACCCAGCGTAGACACCGCGAGCCGTTCGGGCCTCGGTGCTTCGCCGACGGGGCGCCTGCGGCAGGATGGATGCCACCTGGTACGTACGCGTCATTCGCGCCCGTATGGAAGACAACCGCTGGAGACGCCCGGTGAGTTCCCCAGATCCGCAGGTTCGCGCAGCGCGAAACCATGCAAGCCCGCCCGCCGCGCGCGGGCCCGTCGTCGCGGTCACCGGCGCCGCGAGCGGCGTCGGCGCCCTGCTCACCGAGCGGCTGGCCGCGTCCGACGCGGTCAGCCGGGTCATCGCCGTCGACGAGCGGCGCGGGGAGTGCGCGACGGCGCAGTGGCACATCCTCGACGTGCGGGACCCGGCGATCGCCGAGCGGCTGCGCGGCGCCGACGTCGTAGTGCACCTGGCGCTCGATCTGGATCTGGAGACCGACCCCGCCGCCCGTACGGCCTTCAACGTCCGCGGCACGCAGACCGTGCTGACCGCCGCCGCGGCGGCCGGTGTGCACCGGGTCGTGCTGTGCACCTCCGCGATGGTGTACGGGGCGCTGCCGGACAACGAGCTGCCGCTGTCGGAGGACGCGGAGCTGCGCGCGACCGCCGAGGCGACCGGGGTCGGCGACCTGCTGGAGGTCGAGCGGCTGGCCCGGCGCGCACCGCGGGCGCACCCGGGCCTGAACGTCACCGTAGTGCGCCCCGCTCTCCTGGTCGGAGGCACCGACACCGCGCTGACCAGGTACTTCGAGTCACCGCGACTGCTGGTGGCGGCCGGTTCGCGGCCTGCCTGGCAGTTCTGCCACGTCGAGGACCTGTGCAGCGCGCTGGAGTACGCCGTGCTGGAGAAGGTCGACGGGGAACTCGCCGTCGGGTGCGACGGCTGGCTGGAGCAGGAGGAGGTCGAGCAGCTCAGCGGGATCCGGCGGATGGAGCTGCCCTCTGCGGTCGCCCTGGGCGCGGCGGCCCGCCTGCACCGGATCGGGCTCACCCCGTCCCCCGCGGGGGACCTGGCGTACACGATGTATCCCTGGGTGGTGAGCGGCAGCCGTCTCCACGACGCGGGGTGGCGCCCCGAATGGACCAACGAGGAGGTGCTGGCCGAGCTGCTTCAGGAGGTGTCCGGGCGGCACACGGTGGCCGGGCGACGGCTGGGGCGCAAGGACGCGACGGCGGCGGGGGCCGCGGGCGCCACGGTCGCGCTGCTGGGCGCGGCGGCGGTGGTCCGCCGGGCCCGCAAGGCGCGGCGCAGGATCTGAGACCGCGCACCGGTGGGCGACGCCAGGTGAGCGCATGCGGCGTGCACAAGGTGTGCGGACGCGGCGCGCACCGGGTACGCGGATGCGGCGCACCAGATACACGGACGCGGCGTGCACCAGGTACGCGGACGCGGTGCGCACCGGGGGCGGGCGTGCGCACACCCGCGCGCGTGCTGGACGATCACGCTTTCACGGTCGTCCCGCGCGTGCGGCACGATGGAGGCATGGCATCCACCGACGACCACCCCGGCGAGCAGGCCGCCGACGATCCGATCAGGCTGATCGCCGTCCGGGAGACCCCGCTCTCGCTGGACGAGGTCTTCCGGGCCGTCGGGGACGACGCGGCCGGCGGCACCGCGCTCTTCGTGGGGACCGTCCGCAACCACGACGGGGGCGCCGACGTCGACGGGCTCGGCTACTCCAGCCACCCCAGCGCCGAGGCGGAGATGCGGCGGATCGCCGAGAAGGTCGCCGCCGACTACCCGGTGCGCGCGCTCGCCGCCGTCCACCGTGTGGGGGACCTGGAGGTCGGGGACCTCGCGGTCGTCGTCGCCGTGTCCTGCCCGCACCGCGCGGAGGCGTTCGAGGCGTCCCGGAGGCTGATCGACGACGTCAAGCGCGAGGCGCCGATCTGGAAGCACCAGAGGTTCTCCGACGGCACCGAGGAGTGGGTCGGCGCCTGCTGAGGCCCGGCCGAAGGCCGCACACCGCGGCGCCGACCGACCGCGCGGGGGACCCCGCCGCGACCGTGCGGGACCCCGCCGGGACGGTGTGGAGCCCCGCCGGGACTCCAGTTGCGTAACCGCACCCCGGCCCCGAGTGTTGTCAGAGCGGATGGTTAATCTGCTGATCAGTTGGTTGCGGTCGCGCGTACGGGGCAAGGAGGTCGGCATGGCGGCGCTCGCCTGGTTGCTTATTCCACTGGTGGCTGCGATAGCCGCCGGACTGTGGGGGGTCTGGGCGAACCGCACCCGCGGCACACGCAGCGACGGACCCGAGCTGGACGGCTACGCGCGCTTCCGCGAGGCCATGGAGAGGTCCACGTCCGGGACCTGAGAGACGAAAACCACGGCTGATCGCGCCGCCCGCGCCGACGCGCCACGGCCGACCTGCGCCGACGCGCCACGGCCAGCCTCCTGACCGTCCACGGACCGCCTCCCTGACGGTGCGCTGACAGACACGTCCCGTACTGTCGACTCATGCCACGCCGCACCGCGACGATGCTCGCCTCCACCCTGATGCTGATCGCGCTCCTGTGCGCGGGGGTGTTCCTCCCCGTGCCGTACTCGGAACTGTCCCCGGGGCCGACGGTCAACACGCTCGGCGAGCACGGCGGCGAGCCGGTCCTCCAGATCTCCGGCCACCAGACCTATCCGACGGACGGCCACCTCAACATGACCACCGTCCGGGTCACCAGCGCCGACTACCGGATGAACCTGGTGGAGGCCGTCTACGGCTGGCTGGCGCACGACAGCAGGGTGGTCCCGCACGACACGCTCTACCCCGACGGCAAGACGGAGGAGCAGTCGACCCAGGAGAACGCCGAGGAGTTCAGCCAGTCCCAGGAGAGCGCCAAGGTGGCGGCCCTGAAGGAACTCGGCATCCCGGTGACGTCCTGGGTGATCGTGTCCACCGTCGTCAAGGGCAGCCCCGCCCAGGGCAGGCTGCACGCCGGCGACGTGATCAAGGCCGTGGACGGCGTCGCGGTCAAGCAGCCCTCCGACGTGGCCAAGCTGGTCACCCGGCACAAGCCCGGCCAGAACGTCGTGTTCACCGTGGTCAGCGCGAAGGACCAGGCCGCCGCGCAGAAGCAGCACAAGACGGCGACGGCCGCCGAGCAGGTCACCGTCACCACGGCCCGGTCCCAGGACGGCGGCGCCCCGCGCGCCGTCGTCGGGATCTCCGCCGGGACCGACCACACGTTCCCGTTCTCGATCGACATCAAGCTCGCGGACGTCGGCGGCCCCAGCGCGGGTCTGATGTTCGCCCTCGGCATCTACGACAAGCTCACCCCCGGCGACCTGACCGGCGGAAAGTTCGTGGCCGGCACCGGCACGATCGACGACGCGGGCAAGGTCGGCCCGATCGGCGGGATCGAGATGAAGACCGTCGGGGCGCGCGACAAGGGCGCGCAGTACTTCCTGACGCCCGCCGACAACTGCGCGGCCGCCGCCGCGGACACCCCCTCCGGACTCACCCTCGTCAAGGTGCGCACCATCGACGACGCCCTCGGCGCGCTGAAGGACATCCGCGCGGGGAAGACCGCCGACCTGCCGGCGTGCGCGGCCAAGGGCTGACCGGCGCCCCGCGGGCGGCCCGGGTCGCCCCCGGCCGCCCGCGCCGCCGCCCGCCGGGTCTCAGCCCTCGAACGTAGCCGCCAGCGCCTCCGCGAGGCCCGGCACCAGACCGGCCCCGGTGAGCACCTCCGTGGCCGAGTCCTTCTCGCGCAGCCGCAGCGCCGACTCGCGGGCGCCGTCGCGCAGCACCGCCACCGTCATGCGGACCTCCTGGCGCTCGGGGTGCTCGGCCACCCACTCGGCCAGCTTGGCCTCGTTCAGGCCCGGCGGAACCTGGGCCTCGGCGGACGGCGGCAGCATCAGGCGCTCCACGGTCAGCGCGCAGCCGGCCACCGCGTCGGGCCAGGCGATGGTGCCCAGGAACTCGTCCAGCGGCCGGTCCGCCGGAATCTCGTCCTGCTCGATCGGGGTGAGACCGGAGGTCTCCTGCTCGTCCTCCAGGCCGAGCTGGGCGGCGAGGGCGGGTTCCTGGGTCCGCAGCCGTGCGGTGTCTACGAGGGCGAAGAGGCGGGCGGGCTGGTCCCAGCCGAGGCCGGAGGCGTACTCGTCGATCTCTAGTACGGCCTGGGTGAGGGGGCTCGCTGCCATGGGAGTGTTGGACATGGTCACAATCCTGCCTCGTTACCGGCCCCGGGCGGGAACCGAGTAAGCCGTGAGTAAGTTGCATAGGTGTGCGCTCATCACCGGGAGCGCGCCGTACGGTCCGCGGAACCCGGGGGCCTGACGCAGCGACAGCAGACCCACAGCGAACCACCAGCGAACTTCGAGGTGCGCACCTTGGCTTTCCAGATGCCGGACCGCGGCCAAGGCCCGTCCGGGCCGCGGATCAGAGTCGGCCGTCCGTCCCGGCGAGCCCGTGCCCTGCTGCTGACCCTGGGCGTGCTCGCCCTCCTCGGCATGGCGTTCACGATGTTCGCGGGCTTCTGGACGGACTGGCTGTGGTATCGGTCGGTGCACTACTCGTCGGTGTTCACCACCACACTGTTGACCAAGATCGGGCTGTTCTTCGTCTTCGGACTGCTGATGGCCGCCGCCGTCGGCCTCAACGTGTGGCTCGCGCACCGGCTGCGGCCCCCACTCAGCGCCATGTCCATGGAGCAGCAGAGCCTGGACCGCTACCGCATGGGCATCGCGCCCTACAAGGCGTGGCTGCTGTGCGGCGCCACCGTCCTGGTGGGCCTGATCGCGGGCGCCTCCGCGGCCGGCCAGTGGCGGACCTGGCTGATGTGGGTCGACGGCGTGCCGTTCGGCAAGGCCGATCCGCAGTTCCACCTGGACGTGTCCTTCTACGCCTTCGACCTGCCCTGGTACCGGTTCCTGCTGGCCTTCGGCTTCGCCGCGACCGTGCTGTCCCTGATCGCCGCCGTGCTGACCCACTACCTGTACGGCGGGCTGCGGATCACCTCGCCCGGCGCCCGAGCCACGGCGGCGGCGACCGGGCACCTGTCGGTGCTGCTCGGCGTCTTCGTCGCCCTGAAGGCCGTCGCGTACTGGCTCGACCGGTACGGGCTCGCGGTCAAGTCCAGCGGTTTCAAGTCCACCGACAACTGGACCGGCCTGCGGTACGTCGACGCCCACGCCTACCTGCCGGCCAAGACGATCCTGTTCTGCATCGCGGTCATCTGCGCCCTGCTGTTCTTCGCGACGCTGTGGCGGCGCACCTGGCAGCTCCCCGTCATCGGCTTCGGCCTGATGGTGCTCTCGGCGGTCCTCATCGGCGGCCTGTACCCGGCGATCGTGCAGAAGTTCCAGGTCCAGCCCAACGAGCAGGCCAAGGAGGCCCCGTACGTCGCGAAGAACATCGCGGCGACGCGCCAGGCGTACGGCATCGACGACGCGAAGGTCTCCGACTACCAGGGCACGAGCAGGACCAAGGACACCTCCGCGCTGCGCGACGACGTCGGCAAGACGGCGAGCATCCGCATCCTCGACCCCAACATCGTCTCGCCGACCTTCCAGCAGCTTCAGCAGATCCGGAACTACTACACGTTCCCCAACAACCTGGACGTCGACCGCTACCGCACCGCGGACCACGGGGTCCAGGACACGGTCGTCGGCCTGCGCGAGCTGAACCTGGCCGGTCTGCCGAAGCGGAACTGGATCAACGACCACTTCCGGTACACCCACGGGTACGGCGTGGTCGCGGCCAAGGGCACCGAGGCCGACAACGGCGAGCCGGTCTTCACCGAGAGCAACTTGCCCTCCTCGGGCGACCTGGGGTCGTACCAGCAGCGGGTCTACTACGGCGAGAAGACCACCGCGTACTCGATCGTCGGCGGCCCGCAGAAGGAGATCGACTACTCCGACGACAACGGCGAGAAGGCCACCAGTTACCGCGGCGGCAGCGGCGTCGGCCTGTCCAGCCCGCTCAACCGCGCCGCCTACGCGATGGCGCTCGGCGAGCCGCAGATCCTCTACTCCGGGGCCATCGGCCACGGCTCGCGGATCCTGTACAACCGCACGCCCAAGGAGCGCGTGGAGGCGGTGGCGCCCTGGCTGACCATCGACGGCGACGCCTACCCGGCGGTGGTGGACGGCCGCATCCAGTGGATCGTCGACGCGTACACGACCACCAACGGCTATCCGTACGCCTCCCGCACCACCCTCGGCGACACCACGGCCGACTCGCTGACCTACAACAACGACCAGCGCGCGGTGGTGGCCCAGCAGAACCAGGTCAACTACATCCGCAACTCGGTCAAGGCGACCGTCGACGCCTACACCGGCGAGGTCAAGCTGTACCAGTGGGACGCCGAGGACCCGGTGCTGAAGACCTGGATGAAGGCGTTCCCGCACACGGTGCGGCCCAAGTCGGAGATCTCGCCGGAGCTGATGGACCACCTGCGCTACCCGCAGGACCTGTTCAAGGTCCAGCGCGAACTGCTCACCCGCTACCACGTGCAGGACGCGCAGACCTTCCTCAGCAGCAGCGAGGTGTGGCAGGTGCCGGACGACCCGACCAACAAGTCGGGCAACGCGGTGCCGCCGTACTACCTGACCATGAAGATGCCCGACCAGAGCGCGCAGGCGTTCTCGCTGACGACGACGTTCACGCCGAACGGCCGGGACAACCTCAGCGCCTTCATGGCGGTGGACTCCCAGGCGGGCACGCCCGACTACGGCAAGATCAGAATCCTGAAGCTGCCGACCAGCACGACGGTCGGCGGCCCGAAGCAGGTGCAGAGCCAGTTCAACTCCAACTCCCAGCAGAACATCGCCGAGTTCGTCCGGCTTATCCGAGGCGGTGACTCGGAGATCGAGTACGGCAACCTGCTGACCATCCCGCTCGACGGGGGACTGCTCTACGTGGAGCCGGTCTATGTGCGCGGCGGCCAGCTCAAGTACCCGCTGATGCGCAAGGTCCTGGTGACCTACGGCGGCGCCACCGCGTTCGAGGACAGCCTCGGCGCGGCCCTCGACAAGGTCTTCGGGACGTCCGGTTCGGCGCCCCCGCAGGGCGCCGGCGCCACGAACCCGCCGGCCAACCCGACGGCCCAACAGGCGCTGAAGGACGCGCAGAAGGCGTTCGACGACGGGCAGGCCGCCCTCACCCGGCAGGGCGGTCCCGACTGGACCGCCTACGCCAAAGCGCAGAAGGATCTTCAAGCCGCGCTCAAGCGGGCCGAGGAAGCCCAGGCCCGAGCCGACGGCCAGAGCGCGGGCAAGAACGGTCAGAGCGCCGACAAGAACGGCCAGAGCGCGGGCGGGAACGGCAAGAGCGCCGGGGGAGACGGCCAGGACGGCGCCGGGAAGGCGCCCGGCGGCGGCGCGAGCGGCGGCTGACCGCACGCGCGAGCGGCGGCTGACCGCCCGCGCGCGTCCGTCCGCCGCACCGAAGACCCGGGTTCCCGAAAGGACCCGGGTCTTCGCCCTGTTCGGGGGTATCCGGCCGTGTGCGAACAGATGAACCGATGCGCTGGACCGCCGCGCCGCCGTGGGGAGTTGGGTGGACTGTGTTTGACTTATCTCTCTGTGGGCATGTCGACAAAACGCTGAAGTGACCTCACTGGCTGCGGTATACCAGGTGTACCCGGGTTACGGGTGGTGCGACGATGGACGTTATGGGGGACAAGGTAACTCTGTTCGGGACAGGGCGATTTGCGCAGAAGTCCGCTCCCCGCCGGACCGAGGGGGGCGCGGGAGGCGAGGGGATCGGCGCGGTCCCGGACGAGACCGCCGAGGCCGCCGACGAGGTCGCCGAGCTGGCCCGCCGACGGCTCGCCGCCGAGGCCGGCGACGTCGAGGCGATGAGCGTCCTCGGCGCCATGCTGCTGCGCCGCGGCGACCTGGACGCGGCCGAGCCGCACCTGCGGGCCGCCACCGCGGCTGGGGACCGGGCCGCCGCCAACAACCTGGGAGTCCTCCTCCACCAGCGGGGCTACGCCGACGAGGCGGCCGGCTGGTGGCGCATCGCCGCCGTCGCCGGGTCCGCCCCCGCCGCGCACGCACTCGGCCGCCACCACCGCGAGCGCGGCGACGAGCCCGCCGCCGAGTACTGGCTGCGCCAGTCCGCGGAGCAGGGGCACATCCTGGGCGTCTACGGGCTCGCCGAGCTGCTGGAGCACCGCGCGGACCCCGACGCCGACCGCTGGATGCGGATGGCCGCCGAGCACGGCCACCGCGAGGCCGCCTACCGGCTGGCGCGGGCCCTGGACCGGCGGACGCAGGAGGGCGCCACGGACCCCGGCGCCGCGGACCCCGGAGTCGCGGACACCGGCGCCGCGACCGGCGGCGACGGCGCCCGGACCGAGGCCGAGCAGTGGTACCGCCAGGCCGCCGCCCGAGGGCACCGGCGGGCGGCGCTGCACCTCGGCGCGATCCTGGAGACGCGCGGCGAGCTGAAGGAGGCGGGCCGCTGGTACCTGACGTCCGCCAAGGACGGCGAGGCGCGGGCCGCCTGCGCCCTCGGGTTCCTGCTGCGCGACGCCGGGGACGGCGAGAGCGCGGCCGTGTGGTGGCTGCGCGCGGCGAAGGACGGAGACGGCAACGCGGCGAACGCGCTGGGCGCGCTGCACGCCGAGCGCGGGGAGACCCAGACCGCCGAGCGCTGGTACCGGGCCGCGATGGACGCGGGCGACGTGAACGGCGCCTACAACCTCGGGCTGCTCTGCGCCGAGCAGGGCCGCACCGTCCAGGCCGAGCAGTGGTACCGCCGCGCCGCCTACGCCGGTCACCGGGAGGCGTCGAACGCGCTGGCCGTCCTGCTCCTCCAGGGCGGGGACGCCGGGGGCGCCGAGCCGTGGTTCTCCCGCGCCGCGGAGTCCGGCAGCGTGGACGCCGCGTTCAACCTCGGCATCCTCTACGCCGGACGCGACCTGGACGACGAGGCGCTGCGGTGGTACGAGCAGGCGGCCGCCGCCGGGCACACGGAGGCGGCGCTCCAGGCCGGCATCGCCCGGCTGCGCGGCGGCGACGAGCAGGAGGCCGAGCGGCATCTGCGCTGCGCGGCCGGCGGCGGGAGCGCGGAGGCGGCGTACCGGCTGGCGACGCTGCTCGACGCCCGCCGGCCCCCGGCGCCGGCGCACGAGCTGGGGGAGTCGGCGCTCCAGGAGAAGAGCGAGTGCGAGGAGTGGTACGAGCGGGCGGCCGCGCAGGGCCACCGCCGCGCCCAGGTGCGGGTGGGCATGCTGGCGGCGGCCCGCGGGGACGTGGTCGAGGCGGCGCGCTGGTACCGGACGGCGGCGGAGGCGGGGTCCCGCAACGGCGCCTTCAACCTGGGGCTGCTGCTGGCGCGCGAGGGCAGCGAGCCGGAGGCCGTCGTGTGGTGGACGCGGGCCGCCGAGGCGGGGCACGGGCGGGCGGCGCTGCGCCTCGCCCTCGTCTTCGCGCGGCGGGCCGAGCTGGCGGAGGGGCAGCGGTGGGCCGATCGGGCGGTCGCGCTGGGGCCCGCGGGGGTCGCAGAGCGCGCCGCCCGGCTCAGGGACGCGCTGCGCCAGGAGCTGTCGGCGTGACACGGGGGAAGGGATTTGCTTCTTTCCCCGTCGGTCACGTAGTGTTCTATTCATCGACGCGGGGTGGAGCAGCTCGGTAGCTCGCTGGGCTCATAACCCAGAGGTCGCAGGTTCAAATCCTGTCCCCGCTACTGAAGGCCGAGGGCCGGAATCCGATCACGGATTCCGGCCCTCGGTGCGTGTATCCGGCCCTCGGCGCGTGCAGGGGTGGGGCGCGCCCTGTGCGACGAGTCTGTGAGTCCGCGCGTCCGAAGACTTCCGGAGAGGCCGGCAAGGGAGACTTCCGGAGATGCCGGAAAGCAAAGAAGGGGACTCGCGGCCCCCTTCTCTCGCGGCTTCTGTCGCCGCGCGCGTCACGCGTCCGTCGCGGTCACGCTCCCGCGCAGTTCGGGCACATTCCGCGATAGGTCACCTCGACGTCGGAGACCGAGAAGCCGAAGCGCTCGGAGTCCGGGAGGTCGGCCAGCGGGTCGCCCCCCGGGTGCACGTCCCGGATCGCGCCGCAGCCGGCGCAGACCAGATGGTGGTGCGGCCGGTGGGCGTTCGGGTCGTACCGCTTGGCGCGCCGGTCCGTGCTCACCTCCAGCACCTCGCCCAGGGACACCAGTTCGCCCAGCGTGTTGTACACGGTCGCTCGGGAGATCTCGGGCAGCTTCGCGACGGCCCGCGCGTGCACCTCGTCGGCCGTCAGGTGGACGTGCTCGCCGTCCAGGACCTCGGCCACGATGCGTCGCTGCGCGGTCATCCGCCATCCGCGTCCGCGCAGCCGTTCCAGAAGGTCGCTCATGTCCCCAGCGTAGCAGTCACCGGGAACAATTTCCGAATGAGTGTGACTTTGGATGCTTGCTTGATTTAGACGTAGTCCAAGCGGCCGGTGGCCGCGGTGCGGGACCTGTGCGGGGCCGGTGCGGGAACTGCACGGCCGACCGCCGGGGCTGAGCGGGCGTCGCGGCGGCGGGCCGGAATTCGCCGTGATCCGGCCCGCCGCCGCGCGTTCAGGCGGGCGTGTGCTGGACGCGCGGGCGGTCCGGGGCCCAGCAGCGGATGATGTCGCGGACCGAGACGACGCCGACCGGCTCGTCGTCGTCGAGGACGATCAGATGGCGGAAACCGCCGTGCGCCATGGCGCGGGCCGCCTCCTCCAGGGTCCAGGACGGGTCGGCGAAGACCACGTCCGCGGTGGTGTGGGCGTGCACGGGCTCCTCGTCCGGGTTCTGGCCCAGGCCGACGGAGTTGAGGACGTCGCGCTCGGTGAGGATGCCGATGCCGCCGGCGTCCGGATCGTGCACGACGGCCGCGCCGACCCGGCGTGCGGACATCGAAGCGGCGGCCTGGCGAAGGGTGTGGGCGGGGCCGATGGTGAGGACCGCCGTGCTCATGGCGTCGCGTACGAGCATGGGATGGAGCCACCTCCTCTGTGGATCCGGCGCGTGACCGGATTCACAAGCTCACAAAGTGGGGGACTGTCAGATTCGCAGGTGGAGCACGAGCCAACAAGGGGGCGCGTGCGGCCGTCCCAGGGCGCGCGCCACCGCCTTACGCGCCTCGGTGACGCGCGCCGCGAACTCCTGCCACGTCCCACGCGCCGCGAACTCCTGCCGCGTCCAAGGGATGCGCGCCGTCCCCCGGCTGGGCGACGCGCGCCGCGGGTTGTCCGCGCCTCAGCGAAGGCGGTTCAGGTACGCGAGCATCTCGTCGTGCAGCAGCCCGTTGGACGCGGCCGCGTTCCCGCCGTACGGGCCGGGGCGGCCGTCCAGGCCGGTGAAGGCGCCGCCCGCCTCGGTCACGATGATCGCGTTGGCGGCCATGTCCCACAGCGACAGCTCGGGCTCGGCGCAGAGGTCGACCGAGCCCTCGGCGACCATCATGTACGGCCAGAAGTCGCCGTACGCGCGGGTGCGCCACACCTGGCGGGTCAGGTCCAGGAAGCCGTTCAGCCGGCCCTGCTCCTCCCAGCCGCCGAGCGAGGAGTACGCGAAGGAGGCGTCCGGCAGGTCCGCGACGCTGGAGACGTGCAGCCGGGACGCCCGCGACAGGCTCCGCCCGCTGAACGCGCCGTGCCCCTTCGCGGCCCACCAGCGCCGCCCGAGCGCGGGCGCGGACACGACTCCGACGACGGGATGGAAGCCGCCCTCGCCGGCCTCCGTCAGCGAGATGAGCGTGGCCCAGACGGGCACGCCGCGCACGTAGTTCTTGGTGCCGTCGATCGGGTCGACGACCCAGCGGCGCGGACCGGTGCCCTCGGCGCCGTACTCCTCGCCGAGGACGGCGTCCCGCGGCCGGGCGCGCTGCAACTGGCTCCGGATCAGCTCTTCGGCCGCCTTGTCCGCTTCGCTGACCGGCGTCATGTCCGGCTTCGTCTCCACCTTCAGGTCGAGGGCCTTGAAGCGGTCCATGGTGACGGCGTCGGCCGCGTCCGCGAGAACGTGGGCCAGGCGCAGATCATCGAGATAGTCCGGCATATACGGCACGTTATCGGCCTGCGGCGACACGGGTCCACAAGGCGCGGCGGCGCGCGCCGGACCCCACGGCCGCGCAGCCGGACCCAGAGGCGCGCTCGCCGGACGGGCGGCCGGGAGCGCGCGGCCAGCGCGCGTACAAGGCGCGTACGGTACGCGGCGCGCTCCAGGTGCGCCGCGCACCCTTGACAGTGCTCCCGCCCCCGTCAAATCTAAGCGCACTGTCGCTCGCCCCCGGGAGACGATGATGCCGTTAGCGCGCGATTCCCTGCTCGACGCCGCCCACGCGGCGCTGGCGCGCCGGCCGTGGTCCGCGGTGCGGATGGTCGAGGTGGCGGCGGCGGCCGGGGTGTCCCGGCAGACGCTCTACAACGAGTTCGGCAGCAAGGACGGTCTGGCGCGGGCGCTGGTCCGGCGGGCGGCGGAGGGCTATCTCGCCGGGGCCGACCGCGCCCTGGCCACCACCGCCGACCCGAGCGAGCGGCTGGTCGCCGCCGCCGAATGGACCGCGTCGGCCGCCCGGGAGAACCCGCTGGTGAAGGCCATGCTGACCGGGTGCTGGAGCGAGCGGCTGCCCGCGCCGGGACTGTCCGCAGTCCGCTCCGCCTCCCCCGTCCCGGCGCAGCGCCGGGACGACGGCGCCCTGCCCTCGCCCGGCGACTTCCTGGCGATCGTCCGCGACCGCGCCGTGGCGGTCCTGGCCCCGCCCGGCCCGCCCCCGGCGGACCCCGCGGAGCTGGCCGCCGTCTGCGAACTGGTGATGCGCCTCGCGCTGTCCTGCGTGACGGCGCCGCCGGACGAGGGCGCCGTGGCCGATCTGGTGCGCGGCACACTGCACCGGCAGCGCCCGCACCTGGTCTGAGTCCGTGGGAACGGGCAGGACCGGCGGAGCCGGACGCCTGCCCGGCGGCGGCTCAGTGGGCCGACCCCGACACCTGCAACCCGATCACGCCGACGATGACGAAGCTGATCGACACGAGCTTCAGCACGGACACCAGGTCGCCGAGGAAGACCATGCCGTAGATCGCCGTGCCCGCCGCCCCGATGCCGGTCCACACCGCGTACGCCGGGCCCACGTCGAGCTTGCGCAGCGAGAGGGTGAGCAGTCCGAAGCTGCCGAGGGCGAAGCAGGCGAAGGCGACGGTCGGCCAGAGCCGGGTGAAGCCGTGCGACAGCTTCAGGCACACCGCGAAGCCGGTCTCCAGCAGTCCCGCGACGATGACCAGCAGCCACGCCATGTGCCGTCCTTCCGTGTGTCCGCGTCCCGCGACCGCCGCGCCCCGTGATCGACGTCCCGCCGTCCGCCCGCCGTCGGCCCAGGGGGCGGGGGCCGCTCGCCGGGACCCCGGGCGATTATGCACGTGCGTGATCGCCGCGGACACGCACAACGCGGAGATCGCCGGGTCAGTCGCCCTCCGTGCGCTCCCGGGTGGCCAGCAGCCGGCGCAGCGAGTACAGCCGGGCCGGGTCCGCGTGGCCCTCGGCGACCCACGCGTCCAGCGCGCAGTCCGGCTCGTCGTGGCTGCACGCGCGCGGGCAGCCCTCCGTGCCCGGTTCCAGGTCGGGGAAGGCGTGGATGACCCGGGAGGGGTCGATGTGGGCCAGCCCGAAGGACCGCACGCCCGGGGTGTCGACGACCCAGCCCGTGCCGTCCGCCAGCGGCAGCGCGAGCGCCGAGGTGGTGGTGTGCCGGCCCCGGCCGGTCACCGCGTTGACGTGCCCCGTCACCCGTCGGCGGTCCTCGGGCACCAGCGCGTTGACCAGCGTCGTCTTGCCGACGCCGGAGTGGCCCACGAACGCCGTGACCCTGCCGTCGAGCTGCGCGCGCACCCGGTCCGCCGCGTCCCCGCTGCGCAGCTCCTCGCGGTGGGTGACGACGTACGGGATGTCCAGCGCCCCGTACGACTCCAGCAGCTTCTCCGGCGAGGCCAGATCCGACTTGGTCAGGACGAGCAGCGGTTCCAGACCGCCGTCGTACGCGGCCACCAGGCAGCGGTCGATCAGCCGCGGGCGCGGCTCGGGATCGGCGAGCGCGGTCACGATGGCCAACTGGTCGGCGTTGGCCACGACCACCCGCTCGAAGGGGTCGTCGTCGTCCGCGGTGCGGCGCAGCACCGAGTCGCGCTCCTGGATGCGGACGATGCGCGCGAGGGTGTCCTTGGTCCCGGACAGATCGCCGACCAGGGCCACCCGGTCGCCCACGACGGCGGCCTTGCGGCCCAGTTCGCGGGCCTTCATCGCGGTGACCGTGCGCCCGTCGACCAGGCAGGTCAGCCGGCCGCGGTCGACGGTGAGCACCATGCCCTCGGCGGCGTCCTCGTGCTTGGGGCGGATGTGCGTGCGAGGCCGGTTGCCGCGCCGGTTGGGCCGGGCGCGGATGTCGTCCTCGTCGGTGTGCTTGCCGTAGCGGCGCATGACCTGTTTCCCCGCGCCCTACGCCCCGAGCATCCCGGTCCACAGCTCGGGGAAGTCCGGGAGGGTCTTCGCCGTCGTCGCCACGTTCTCGATCTGCACGCCCTCGACCGCCAGGCCGATGATCGCCCCGGCGGTCGCCATGCGGTGGTCGTCGTACGTGTGGAAGACGCCGCCGTGCAGTCGGCGGGGCTGGATGCGCAGGCCGTCGGCGGTCTCGGTCACGTCCCCGCCCAGCTCGTTGATCTCCTTGGTCAGCGCGGCCAGCCGGTCGGTCTCGTGCAGCCGCAGGTGGGCCACGCCGCGCAGGGTGGAGGGCGAGTCGGCGAGCGCGGCGACCGCGGCGACGCCCGGGGTCAGCTCCCCGACCTCGCTCAGGTCGACGTCGATGCCGTGCACGGCGCCGGAGCCGGAGAACGCCAGGCCGTACTCGCTCAGTTCGCAGGAACCGCCCATCTCGGTGAAGATCTCCCGCAGCCGGTCACCCGGCTGGGTGGTGTGCTCCGGCCAGTCCGGGATCACCACCTTGCCGCCGGTCACCAGGGCCGCCGCCAGAAACGGCTGCGCGTTGGACAGGTCCGGCTCCACGGTCAGGTCCCGGCCGAGCAGCGCGCCCGGCGTCACCCGCCACACGTCCGGCTCGCCGCCCGACTCCGGGGTGTCCACCGCCACGCCCACCGCGCGCAGCATGTCGACCGTCATCCGGATGTGCGGCGCCGACGGCAGCGCCGAGCCGACGTGCCGGACCTCGACGCCCTGGTTGAAGCGGGGTCCGGACAGCAGCAGGGCGCTGACGAACTGCGACGAGGAGGAGGCGTCGATCTCGACCGGTCCGCCGTCCAGGGCGCCGCCGCCGTGCACGGTCAGCGGCAGCGCGCCGCGGCCGTCGTCGTCGATCCGGGCGCCGAGGGCGCGCAGCGCGTCGATCACGCCGTGCAGCGGACGCTCGTAGGAGCGGGGGTCGCCGTCGAAGCGGATCGGGCCGTCGGCCAGCGTGGCCACCGGCGGCAGGAAGCGCATCACCGTCCCGGCGTTGCCGACGTCGACCGCGGCCGGACCGTGCAGGCCCGCCGGGATCACCCGCCACGCCTCGCCGGAAGCACGGGTTCCGGGGGCGTGGGACGTGAAGGACGCCGACGAGGGTGAGGACAGCGAGGGCTGCGACGACAACAAGGCCGGCGAGGACGCGGAGGACACCGTCTCCTCGATGCCCACGCCCATCGCCCGCAGGGCGGCCGCCATCAGCAGGGTGTCGCGCGAGCGCAGCGGGCGGCGCAGCCAGCCCGGCTCGGAGGCGAGGGCGGCGAGCACCAAGGCGCGGTTGGTGACCGATTTCGACCCGGGCACGTGGACGGTCGCGTCGACCGCGCCGCTCGCGTACGGGGCGGGCCAGAGGGCGGTGTGCGCGGGGTTCGGGGCCATGGGCCCACTCTATAAGGCCCCCGGGCGGCGGGCCCCGGCTCGGGCCGCGCGCCGCCGCCCCCGCCGACCGTGGCGCGACGGGAGCGGCGTCGCGCGTCGCTACGGGCCTCACCGCCGTGTCGTGGCGGCTTCACCGCCGTGGCGCGGCGGGGCCTCACCGTTCCAGACGGGCCTCACCGCCGTGGCGTGGCGGCGCCTCACCGTTCCAGCAGCCACCGCCCGCCGCCCATCAGCGAGCACAGCGACACCGCGTGGAACAGGAACAGCCACAGGCCCGCCGGGACGTGGGTGAGCCGCGAGAGCTGGTCCGCGTCCGAGTCGCCGGCCCCTCCGCGGAACCGCTTGGCCTGGAGCTCGAAGGCCGGCCGCACCCCGCCGAGCAGCAGGAACCACACGACCGCATACGCGAACGCGGCCTGCACCTGGGGCCCGGTCAGCCAGGACACCAGGAGGAACGTGCCGCCGGTGAGGACCACGGTCAGCGCCCCGTAGGCGTTGCGGATCATCACCAGCATGGCCAGCAGCAGCGCCGTCGCCGCCCACAGCAGCAGCGTGATGCGCCCCGCGGCCAGCAGGGCGGCGCCGCCCAGGCCGAGCAGCGGGGGAGCGGTGTAGCCGGCCGCCGCGGTGAGGATCATGCCGAGGCCGTACGGCTTGCCGCGGCTCACCGTCAGGCCGCTGGTGTCGGAGTGCAGGCGTATGCCGGTCAGACTGCGGCCGGTGAGCAGGGCCACCAGGCCGTGGCCTCCCTCGTGGGCGATGGTCACGGCGTTGCGGGAGAGGCGCCACACCGGGTGCGGCACGACGACGGCGAGGGCGGCGACCGCGGTGGCGACCACCACCCACAGGTCGGGGCCGGACTGGGCGCCCACGAGGCGGTCCCAGAGGTTGGGCAGCGCGGTGGCGGCGATGCTGGCCATATTTTCCGGGTCGCTCCTTGTGCGTGGACGGAGTCTGGCAGTGTGGCACGCATGTGCGGACGGTATGCGGCCAGTAGGAGTCCAGAAGATCTCGCGGGCGTCTTCGGGATAGAGCGGTGGGCGCCCGACGAGCCTGCCGAGTCCGCAGGGGACGCAGAAGCCGCGGAGGACGGCGGGGACCGCGCCGAGCAAGGCCGCGTCGACCAGGCTGACCACAGCGGCCATGCCGACGACGCCGACCACAGCGGCCATGCCGATCACGCCGACAACGCCGATCACGCCGACTACAACGTGGCCCCGACCAAAGAGGTCTACGTCGTCCTGGACCGTCCCTTGAGGGACGCCCCGGACCCGCGGCCGGTCCGCCAGCTCCGCACGGTCAAGTGGGGACTGGTGCCCTCCTGGGCGAAGTCGCCCGAGGGCGCCGCCCGGTTGATCAACGCACGGGCGGAGACCGTGCACGAGAAGCCGTCGTACCGGCGCGCCTTCGCCGCGCGGCGCTGCATCGTGCCCGCCGACGGCTACTACGAATGGGTCACCGGCGCCCAGGAGCGCGAGCTGGAGGCCGAGGGCAAGCGCAAGCGTCCGCGCAAGCAGCCGTACTTCGTGACGCCCGCCGACGGGTCGGTGTTCGCGATGGCCGGGCTCTACGAGTTCTGGCGGGACCGCACGCTGCCCGACGACCACCCGCGGGCGTGGTGGGCGACCTGCTCGGTGATCACCACGGAGGCGGAGCAGACACCGCTGGCCGTCGCCCCGGCCGAGGGACCGCGCTCGCTGGCCGACATCCACCCCCGGATGCCGCTGATGCTCACCCCCGACCGCTGGGACGCCTGGCTGGACCCGAGCCGCACGGACCCCGAGGAGGCGCGCGGTCTGCTGGCCCCGCCGCCCGCCGGACTGATGCGCGCCTACCCGGTGTCCACCGCCGTCAGCAACGTCCGCAACAACGGCCCGGAGCTGGTGAAGGAGCTGGCCGCACCGGAAGAGGGCACACTCTTCTGACGTGAGCGAGAGCGAGAGCGTCGAGACTCCCGCGGGCCCGGCCCGCATCACCTGGCGCCGGGCCTCGCGGGCGCGGCTGGTCCTCGCCGTGAGCCACGGCGCGGGGGGCGGCGTCGAGGCGCGGGACCTGCACGCGCTCGCCCGGGTGCTGCCCGGCCGCGGGGTCAGCGTGGCGCTCGTCGAGCAGCCCTGGCGGGTGGCCGGCAAGAAGGTGGCGCCCGCCCCGAAGACGCTGGACGTCGGCTGGCGCGCGATCTGGCCCGCGCTCGCCGCGGCAGGGGCGCCGGTCGTCTCCGGCGGCCGCAGCGCCGGTGCGCGCGTCGCCTGCCGCACGGCGGCCGAGCTGGGCGCGCACGCCGTGCTGGCGCTCAGCTTCCCGCTGCACCCGCCGGGCAGGCCGGAGAAGTCCCGCGCCGCGGAACTGCTCGGGGCCGGGGCGCCCACCCTGGTCGTACAGGGCGCGAACGACCCGTTCGGCAGGCCGCACGAGTTCCCCGAGGGGCCCTACGAGATGGTGGAGATCCCCGACGCCGACCACGGCTTCGCCGTGCCGAAGCGCGCGGAGACCACCCAGGAGCAGGCCCTCGACCTCCTCGCCGAGGGCGTCGCCCGGTGGCTCGCGTCGATCGAGCCGCGCGACTGAGCCTGGCGGCACGGCTGAGCCTGGCGGCAAGGCTGGGCCTCGGGGCACGGCTGAGCACCGGCACGCGGACGAGCACCAGCATGCGGCCACCCCCCCCCAAGCCACCTCGCGCCGGAAATGACGGCGCCCCATCGCGCCCCCTCCCGCCCCGGGAATGACGGCGTCCCACCCCGCCCCGCCCCGGGAATGCAACGCCGTCGCGCACTGTTAAGCCCCATGTGAGTGCCGGTCACCCGCAGCGGCGTCCCCGCACGGGCCGTCACAGCAGTCATAAGCAGTCGCAAGCAGTCGGAAGCCGTCGGAAGTAGGGAGTCCGCCGCATGGGTTCGATCATCTGCCCGAACCGCAGCAGCCGCGCTGACCTGGAGTGGTCGGTGCTGCACGCGGCCAGGACCGCCCCTGTTCGGGCGGCGGGCGGACCGGATCGTCGTCTATCCTCCGAAACGAGTGGGGCCGCGTTCGGGGCCACGCCGTCGCTTGAGGAGGTGGGTCCGGTTCCCGGTACCGACGCAGGGACCGACAACGGCCAGGCGGAGCTGCCCGAGGGCCGGGGCGCGGGCGCGTCCACGGAGACGACCGCGCAGCGCAGCGCCCGCTTCGAGCGGGACGCGCTGGAGTTCCTCGACCAGATGTACTCGGCCGCGCTGCGCATGACGCGCAACCCGGCCGACGCCGAGGACCTGGTGCAGGAGACCTACGCCAAGGCGTACGCGTCCTTCCACCAGTTCCGCGAGGGCACCAACCTCAAGGCGTGGCTGTACCGCATCCTCACCAACACCTTCATCAACTCCTACCGCAAGAAGCAGCGCGAGCCGCAGCGCTCCGCCGCGGAGGAGATCGAGGACTGGCAGCTCGCCCGCGCCGAGTCGCACATGTCGACCGGCCTGCGCTCCGCCGAGTCGCAGGCGCTCGACCACCTGCCCGACTCGGACGTGAAGACGGCGCTCCAGACGATCCCCGAGGAGTTCCGCATCGCCGTCTACCTGGCGGACGTCGAGGGCTTTGCCTACAAGGAGATCGCGGACATCATGGGGACACCCATCGGCACGGTGATGTCGCGGCTGCACCGGGGCCGCCGCCAGTTGCGCGGCATGCTGGAGGACTACGCCCGTGAGCGCGGACTGGTCCCGGCCGGCGTCGGAGAGTCGGACGAAGCGAAAGGCTCGGGCTCATGAGCTGCGGAGACCCGCACGAGACGGACTGCAGTGAAGTACTCGACCATCTGTACGAGTTCCTCGACAGCGAAGTGCCGGCCGTCGACCGCGACAAGTTTCAGCACCACTTCGAGGAATGCTCCCCGTGCCTGGAGAAGTACGGCCTGGAGCAGGCCGTGAAGAAGCTGGTCAAGCGGTGCTGCGGCCATGACGACGTGCCCGCCGACCTGCGCGCCAAGGTGCTGGGCCGGCTCGACCTGATCCGCTCCGGGCAGCCGATCCCCGAGCGTGACGTCACCGTCGCCGAGACCCCGGTGACCACCCAGGAGTCCTGACCGGCTTCTCCCGGCCCGGCTCCCTCTGTTCGGCCGACCCGCCCCGCCGTTCGCTCTGACCTCGGCTTCCGGCGCCGCGCCGCCGCGACCGGACCGGCATCACCCGTTCGGGCGTATGCAGGTGACGCCGCCCCCGCGCCCACTCCTCTCCCTACCGGAGGCGGCTTCCCGCTGCCGCCTCCGGTGCGCTCGCCTCCGCCGCGGCCGGTGACCGCGCTCCGGAGGCGGCCGCGTCACCGGCCCGATGCGGTCGACGGCGCGTCTGACCTTGCCCGTCACGGGGTAACCCACGGGTAATGAGCGCCCTCGAAGACCTACGTGGTTGGATGCGAAGGAAAGGAAAGGGTGTCCGGGGGCAGACGCCAGCCCATACGACGGAACCGGCAGGCGGGAATCGTGAGGATCTTCGGCAAGGGACGGCACCGGCCCTCCCCCTCGTGGCGGCAGGCCACCGACCGCGCGTTCACGCTGATCGGCGACGGACGGTACGAGGACGCGGGCGCGCTCCTGACGCGCGCCGCCGACCTGGAGCCGTGGCTGTCGGAGTCCTGGTTCAACCTGGCCCTGCTGCACAAGTTCCGGCATGACTGGGAGCAGGCCAGGACGGCCGGGCTGCGGGCCGTGGCCCTGCTGGAGAAGGAGAACGGGGCGCCCGACTGGTGGAACGTGGGCATCGCCGCCACAGCCCTCCAGGACTGGCCGCTGGCCCGCCGCGCCTGGCAGGCGTACGGCCTGAAGGTGCCGGGCGGCGCGACCGCGGCCGGAGAGCCGGTGGGCATGGAACTGGGCAGCGCGGCCGTGCGGCTGTCGCCGGAGGGCGAGGCCGAGGTCGTCTGGGGCAGGCGTCTGGACCCGGCCCGCATCGAGGTGCTGTCCATCCCGCTGCCCTCCTCCGGGCGGCGCTGGGGCGAGGTCGTCCTGCACGACGGGGTGCCCCATGGCGAGCGGACCACCGCGGCCGGGCACAGCTACCCGGTCTTCGACGAGATCGAACTGTGGGCCCCCTCGCCCGTGCCGACCTGGGTGGTCCTGCTGGAGGCCGCCACCGAGGCCGACCGGGACGCCCTGGAACAGCTCGCCGCCGACGCGGGCTTCGCCGCCGAGGACTGGTCGTCCTCCGTGCGGCTGCTGTGCCGGACCTGCTCGGAGTCGCGGATGCCGTCCGACGAGGGCGACGGCGTGCACCTGGACCCGCACGACCACAGCGAGCCGGGACACCCCGGGCCGCTGGGCCACCGCACCGACGGGCAGCTCTGGGCGCCCGAGCGGGAGTGCGGGGTGGCGGCGCCGGCCTCGCTGGTCCGCGGGCTGCTGGACGGCTGGGTCGCGGACAGCCCGGACTCGCGGGACTGGCGGGACCTGGAGGAGGTCTGCTGACCCTCGCGCGCACCGGCGGCGTCCTCCGGTCCGCTTAGGCTGTTCCCCGCACAATCTCTCAGGCTTGCAGGAAGGCGTACGTCGGTCATGGCGCAGCAGGACACCGATCAGCAGCAGGCGGGCGTGCTCCCCGTCGACGACGAGGGCTACGTCGTCGACACGGGGGACTGCGAGGAGCGCGAGGCGGCCTGGCGCGGGCGCGGCGCCTCGCGGCCGATCACCGTGGTCGGCAACCCCGTGCTGCACAAGGAGTGCGAGGACGTCACCGAGTTCGGCGACGAACTCCGGCGACTGGTGGCCGACATGTTCGCGAGCCAGCGCACCGCCGAGGGCGTCGGCCTGGCCGCCAACCAGATCGGCGTCGACCGGAAGGTCTTCGTCTACGACTGCCCGGACGACGACGGGGTCCGGCACGTCGGCGTGGTCTGCAACCCCCGGCTGGCCGAGCTGCCGGCGGACCGGCGCCGCCTGGACGACAGCAACGAGGGCTGCCTGTCCGTGCCGGCCGCCTACGCGCCGCTCGCCCGGCCCGACTACGCCGAGGTGACCGGCCAGGACGAGCGGGGCAACCCGATCCGGGTCCGCGGCACGGGCTACTTCGCGCGCTGCCTCCAGCACGAGACCGACCACCTCTACGGCTCCCTCTACATCGACCGGCTCTCCAAGCGCGAGCGCAAGGAGGCGCTGCGCCAGATGGCCGAGAACGAGCCGCGCTACCCCGTCGTCGCCAACGACTGAAGGCCGCTCGGCCACAGGCGCGCGAGCGTCCCTCGCGCGCGGCGCGCGTCCTGCCTCCACGGCGCCCGACCGGACCCCCGGTCGGGCGCCGTCGTGGTTCCCGCACCCGTTCCCGCACACGTGTCCGCACCCCTTTCCGTACACGTGTGCGGGTCGTTCGATCCCTTCCGCGTCCCGACTGATCCGCCGCGGTCGCGGCGGTGGAAATTTTCGGCATCCAAGGTGTCGAGTGGGCCAAATGCGTTCCCAAATAGGTCAGTTGTGGTGCTGAATGGAAGTGCGGGGATACGCGACGGCGTGCGCCGGACACAGCGGAGCGGCGAGCGGCGCCGGGGCTGAGAGGGGTTGTTCGTGCCAGGTTTCCCACACCGCACCACACCGGCTTTCCCAGACCGCACCACACCCACGTCGACGGCGGCCGCCGTGCCGCCCTCACTCGCACTCCCGGTGATCGAGGCCACGTTTCCCCGGCGACTGCACGCCTATTGGCCCAGGCTCCAGGAGGAGACCCGCCGCTGGCTGCGGGAATGGCGGCTCATGCCGGCGGACAAGGTCCAGCAGCACGCCGACGGCCTCCGCTACACCGACCTCATGGCGGGGTACTACCTCGGCGCCCCGGACGAGGTGCTCCAGGCCATCGCGGACTACAGCGCCTGGTTCTTCGTCTGGGACGACCGGCACGACCGTGACATCGTGCACGGCCGGCCGCACGCCTGGCGGCGGCTGCGGCACGCGCTGCACGCGGCGCTCGACGCGCCCCGGGACCACCTGCGCCACCAGGACGCCTTGGTCGCGGCCTTCGCCGACAGCGTGCTGCGGCTGTTCTCATTCCTGCCGGCGACCTGGAACGCGCGCTTCGCCCGGCACTTCCACGCGGTGATCGAGGCGTACGACCGGGAGTTCCGCAACCGCACCGAGGGCGTGGTGCCCCCGGTCGAGGAGTACCTCGCGCTGCGCCGGCTCACGTTCGCGCACTCCATCTGGACCGACCTGCTGGAGCCCAGCGCGGGCCGCGAACTCCCCGACGCCGTGCGCACGCACCCCGCCTACCGGCGCCCCGCGCTGCTCAGCCAGGAATTCGCCGCCTGGTACAACGACCTCTGCTCGCTGCCCAAGGAAATAGCCGGAAAAGAAGTCCACAACCTGGGGATAAGTCTCGTCCGGCACCAGGGAATGACCCTGGACGAAGCGGTGGCGGACATTCGCCGCCGGGTCGAGGAATGCATTTCCGATTTCCTCGTCGCGGAGCAGGAGGCGTTACGGTTCGCCGACGGTCTGGCGGACGGCACGGTGTGCGGAAAGGAACTCAGCGCCGCCGTGCTGGCCTGCGTCGGGAATATGCGCAACTGGTTCAGTTCCGTGTACTGGTTCCACCACGAGTCCGGCCGGTACATGGTCGAGAGCTGGGACGACCGGTCCACGCCCCCTTACGTCGACAACGCAGCGGAAGGTGAGAAATGACCGTCGAGTCGGTGCAGCCCGAGACCCCCTCCGGGACAGCGGCGGACCTGGGCCGGCCCCCGGTGGCCGGAGGCGCCGTGCCCTTCCTCGGCCACGGCCTGAAACTGGCCCGCGACCCCCTGGCCTTCCTGGCCCAGCTCCGGGACCACGGCGACGTCGTCCGGCTCCGGCTCGGCCCGAAGACGGTGTACGCCGTCACCGCGCCGCACCTCACCGGCGAGCTGGCGCTCAGCCCCGACTACATCATCGCCGGCCCGCTGTGGGAGTCGCTGGAGAGCCTGCTCGGCAAGGAGGGCGTGGCCACCGCCAACGGCCCGCTGCACCGGCGCCAGCGGCGCACCGTCCAGCCCGCCTTCCGGCTCGATGTGATCCCCGAGTACGGGCCGATCATGGCCGAGGAGGCGCACGCGCTGGTGCGGCGCTGGAGCGCGGGCGAGGTCCTCGACGTCACCGCGGAGTCCTTCCGCGTGGCCGTCCGCGTGGCCGCCCGGTGCCTGATGCGCGGCAGCTACATGGACGCCCGCGCCGAGCGCATCTGCGCCGCGCTCGCCACCCTCTTCAGCGGCATGTACCAGCGCATGGTCGTCCCCCTCGGGCCGCTTTACCGCATACCGGTGCCGAGCAACCGCGAATTCAACCGGGCGCTGGCCGATTTGCATCTTCTGGTCGACGAGATCGTCGCCGACCGCCGGGCGAGCGGTCAGAAACCGGACGACTTGCTGACGGCTTTGCTGGAGGCGAAGGACGAGAATGGCGAGCCCATCGGGGAACAGGAGATCCACGACCAGGTCATCGCGATCCTCACACCGGGCAGCGAAACCGTCGGCTCCATGGTCATGTCGCTGCTCCTCGTTCTCACCGATCACCCGCATCTCGGAGACCGGATCCGCGACGAGGTGGAAAACGTCGTGGGCGACCGCCCGATCGCATTCGACGACGTCCGAAAACTGACGTATACCACCCGTGTCATCGTCGAGACGATGCGGCTGTACCCGGCCGTCTGGATCCTCACCCGCCGCACGGTGGCCGACACCGAACTCGGCGGATACCGCATACCCGCCGGCGCCGACGTCATCTACAGCCCCTACGCCGTCCAGCGCGACCACCGCTCCTACCCGCGGCACGAGGAGTTCGACCCCGACCGCTGGCTCCCGGAACGGGCCAAGGAGGTCCCCAAGCACGCGATGAGCCCGTTCAGCGTGGGCAACCGCAAGTGCCCGAGCGACCACTTCTCGATGGCCGAGCTGACGCTGATCACCGCCGCCCTCGCCGCCGCCTACCGCTTCGAGCAGGCCCCCGGCTCCGATCCCAGGCCGCGGATCGGCATCACGCTGCGCCCGCGCCGTCTGATGCTGCGCGCCCTGCCCCGCTGACCGGACCGGCGGGCGGCGGACCGCGCGTTCGGGGGCGACGAAGCCCCTGAACGCGCGGCCGCGGGCGCCCGGAGTCTCAGAAGTCCTCGTCCAGGTCGACGCTGCCCTCCACCGCCACCTGGTACGCCGACGGGCGGCGCTCGAAGAAGTTCGTCAGCTCCTGAACCCCCTGCAACTCCATGAAGGAGAACGGGTTCTCCGATCCGTACACGGGGGCGAAGCCGAGGCGCGTCAGACGCTGGTCGGCGACGCACTCCAGGTACTGCCGCATCGACTCGGCGTTCATCCCGGGCAGGCCGTCCCCGCACAGGTCGCGCGCGAACTGGAGCTCGGCCTCGACGGCCTCCCGCAGCATGTCCGTGACCTGCTCCCGGAGCCGGTCGTCGAACAGCTCCGGCTCCTCCTCGCGGACGGTGTCCACCACGTCGAAGGCGAACGACATGTGCATCGTCTCGTCGCGGAAGACCCAGTTGGTGCCGGTGGCCAGGCCGTGCAGCAGGCCGCGGCCGCGGAACCAGTACACATAGGCGAAGGCGCCGTAGAAGAACAGTCCCTCGATGCACGCGGCGAAGCAGATCAGGTTGAGCAGGAAGCGGCGGCGGTCCGCCGCGGTCTCCAGCCGGTCCAGCTTCTCGACCGAGTCCATCCAGCGGAAGCAGAACTCGGCCTTCTCGCGGATGGAGGGGATGTTCTCCACGGCCGCGAAGGCCGCCGCGCGGTCCTCCGGGTCGGGCAGGTAGGTGTCCAGCAGCGTCAGATAGAACTGGACGTGCACGGCCTCCTCGAACAACTGGCGCGACAGGTACAGGCGCGCCTCGGGGGAGTTGACGTGCTTGTACAGCGTCAGCACCAGGTTGTTGGCCACGATCGAGTCGCCGGTGGCGAAGAACGCCACCAGCCGGCCGATCAGGTGCTGCTCGCCGGCGCTGAGCTTGGCGAGGTCGGCGACGTCCGAGTGGAGGTCGACCTCCTCCACGGTCCAGGTGTTCCGGACGGCGTCCCGGTAGCGCTCGTAGAAGCCGGGGTAGCGCATCGGGCGCAGCGTCAGTTCGAAGCCCGGGTCGAGGAGGTTCCGGCGTCGGTCGGTGCTGGTCGTCACTGGCATGCCTCGCAGGACTCGGGGTTCTCAAGGGAGCAGGCGACGGCCTCGGGGTCGGCCGTCTGCTGGGCCGGGATCGGGGCCTGGGCCCGCGCCTGGCCGCCCGCGGCGCGGGCGATGCGGGTCGCCGGGCGCGACCGCAGGTAGTACGTCGTCTTCAGGCCCTGCTTCCAGGCGTAGGCGTACATCGAGGAGAGCTTGCCGATGGTCGGCGTCTCCATGAACAGGTTCAGCGACTGCGCCTGGTCCAGGTACGGGGTGCGCGCCGCGGCCATGTCGATCAGGCCGCGCTGCGGGATCTCCCAGGCCGTGCGGTACAGCGCCCGCACCTCGGCCGGGATCCAGGCGAAGTCCTGCACCGAGCCGCTCGCCTCCCGCAGCGCCTCGCGGGTGCGGGCGTCCCAGACGCCCAGCGCCTTCAGGTCGTTCACCAGGTAGGAGTTGACCTGGAGGAACTCGCCGGACAGGGTCTCGCGCTTGAACAGGTTGGACACCTGCGGCTCGATGCACTCGTACGCGCCCGCGAGGGACGCGATGGTCGCGGTCGGCGCGATGGCAAGCAGCAGGGAGTTGCGCAGGCCGGTCGCGGCGACGCGGGCGCGCAGCGCCGCCCACCGCTGCGGCCAGGCCGGCTCGACGCCGTAGTGGTCGGGGTGCAGCACGCCGCGTGCGGTGCGGGTCTCCTCCCAGGCCGGCAGCGGGCCGCTGCGCTCGGCCAGGCCGGCGGACGCCTCGTAGGCGGCGAGCATGATCCGCTCGGCGATCCTGGTGGACAGCGCCTTCGCCTCCGGGGAGTCGAAGGGCAGCCGCAGCTTGAAGAAGACGTCCTGGAGGCCCATGGCGCCCAGACCGACCGGCCGCCAGCGGGCGTTGGAGCGCCCGGCCTGCTCGGTCGGGTAGAAGTTGACGTCGACCACGCGGTCCAGGAAGGTCACGGCGGTGCGGACCGCCTCGTCCAGCCGCGCCCAGTCGACGTCCCGGGAGGCGGCGTCGACGAAGGCGCCCAGGTTGACCGAGCCCAGGTTGCAGACCGCGGTCTCGCCGTCGTCGGTGACCTCCAGGATCTCCGTGCAGAGGTTCGAGGAGTGGACGACGCGGCCGGCCACGGCGGTCTGGTTGGCGGTGCGGTTGGCGGCGTCCTTGAAGGTCATCCAGCCGTTGCCGGTCTGCGCGAGGGTGCGCATCATGCGGCCGTACAGCTCCCGGGCGGGCATCGTCTTCTGCGCCAGCCCGGCCGCCTCGGCCCGGCGGTAGGCGGCGTCGAACTCCGCGCCCCACAGGTCGGTCAGCTCCGGCACGTCCGCGGGCGAGAACAGCGACCACTGCTCGTCGGCGCCGACCCGGCGCATGAACTCGTCCGGGATCCAGTGCGCCAGGTTGAGGTTGTGCGTGCGCCGGGCGTCCTCGCCGGTGTTGTCGCGCAGCTCCAGGAACTCCTCGACGTCGGAGTGCCAGGTCTCCAGGTAGACCGCCGCGGCGCCCTTGCGCCGGCCGCCCTGGTTGACGGCCGCCACCGAGGCGTCCAGCGTCTTCAGGAACGGCACGATGCCGTTGGAGTGCCCGTTGGTGCCGCGGATCAGCGAACCGCGGGCGCGGACGCGGGAGTAGGAGATGCCGATGCCGCCGGCGTGCTTGGAGAGGCGGGCGACCTGGTGGTAGCGCTCGTAGATGCTGTCCAGCTCGTCCAGCGGGGAGTCCAGCAGGTAGCAGGACGACATCTGGGGGTGCCGGGTGCCGGAGTTGAAGAGCGTGGGGGAGGAGGGCAGGTACTCCAGGCGGCTCATCAGGCCGTAGAGCGCGGCCGCCTCGTCGACGGAGCGGGCGGTGTCGTCCTCGGCGAGGCCGCTCGCGACCCGCAGCAGGAAGTGCTGGGGCGTCTCGATCACCTTGCGGGTGATCGGGTGCCGCAGCAGGTAGCGGCTGTACAGGGTGCGCAGGCCGAAGTAGCCGAAGCGGTCGTCGGCGCCCGGGTCGATCAGCGCGTCCAGGCGGTCGGCGTGCGCCTGGACGAACGCGGCGGTGCGGTCCGCGATCAGCCCCTCGCGGCGGCCCACGGCCACGGACCCGGTGAACGAGGCGACGCCCTGCGAGGCGGCCTCGGCGCGGAGGGACAGGGTCAGCAGCCGGGCGGCCAGCCGGGAGTAGGCGGGGTCCTCGGAGATGAGGCCGGCGGCCGCCTCGGTGGCGAGTTCCCGCAGTTCCGCCTCGTCGGCGCGGGCCGAACGGCCGCGCAGCGCGGCGGCGGCCACCCTGCTCGGGTCGGCGTCGGGGAGGTCGGCGGTCAGCTCGGTCAGGGTCCGCAGCAGCGCGGCGCCGGGACCTTCGGGCTCCAGGCCAACGGCTGAAGCCGGGTCGGCTGGCGCGATGGTCACGTGGGGCACTCCCTCGCTCGGCACGGAGCCTCGCCGAGGGCAGGGGGCAGTTCACGAGCGCACGACGGCGCCGCGCCCACCGGCCCATTCCACGAGGCCCGGACGTCGGACGCCCGGACCGGACGGCCGGGCGCGGCTGTCGGCAGGCGTTCGGACTGACGCGAGCACGCTCCGCCCAGGAGGACGGATGCGCACAAGTACACCGTTGCGGGACAGTTCCGGATTCGCACCGGATTCCCCTGCGGCGACAGCGAGCATGAGCATACATCTTGTGCCGGGCCGGAAAGCCACCCCCATATGTTGTGTCGCACCGGTTGCGGAGCGTGTCAGAGCGTCAACGCATAGGTGAGCAGCGCGATGTCGTCGCACTCCGGATCCGGGTTCCAGTCCCGCTCCGGCGTCCGGACGAACCCCAGGCGCTCGTAGATCCGGTGGGCGGCGGCCATGGTGCGCTGCGTGGACAGCACGACCCGGACGCAGTCCCCGGCGGTCCGCGCGCGGGCCACGCAGGCGCGCACCAGGGCCTCGCCGCAGCCCCGGCCGCGCGCCGCGTGCGCGACCGCGAGCATCCGTATCTCGGCCTCGCCGGGCCCCGCGATGTCCGCCATGGGGCCCCCGGACGGCACGAAGGCGACCCCGCCGAGCACCCGCCCGTCCGCCGCCGCCACGAGCACCTCGGCGTCGGCCGCCCGCGCGGCGACGTCCCTCAGCTCCGCGAGGTAGCCGTCGCTCTCCCCGAAGTCGAGCAGGCCGTCGCGCAGATACACCTGAGCGGTGATCTCGCCGAGGGCGCCGTACTCGCCGGGGTCGGCCGGCCGGATCGTGAAGTCCATGCCTCCGAGTGTCCCGCAGGGGTACGACAACGGGCCGCCGGCGAGTCGTCGGCGGCCCGTGCGGTGCGCGGGAGCGGCTTCCCCGGCGAGTGCGGGGATGCCTTCCCTAGTGCGCGGAGTCCGCGGTCGCCGGGGGCAGGTCCACCGCGACGCCGGGGTCCCCGGCGTCCGCCGTGTAGTCCTCCGGCGCCGTCTCGTCCACGCCCTCGGGCGCCTTGACCGCCCGGAGCACGAGGGTCAGCACCGCCGCGACCGCCGCGTTGAGCACGAACGCCGTCAGGCCGATGTAGCCGATCTCCCCGATGCCGGGGATCTCCTTGGCCGAGCCGCCGAAGTGCTTCTGCGTCGGCGAGGCGACCCCGTAGGCCGCCAGCGTGCCGTAGGCCATGCCGACCGCCCAGCCGGCCAGCAGCGCCCAGCGGTGGAACCACCGGGTGAACAGGCCGCCCACCAGGGCCGGGAAGGTCTGGAGGATCCAGATGCCGCCCAGGAGCTGGAAGTTGATGGCCACCGTCTTGTCCATGGTGAGGACGAAGACCAGCGCGCCCACCTTCACCAGCAGGGACACGATCTTGGAGACCCGGGTCTCCTCCCGCGCCGTGGCGTCCGGCCGGATGAAGTCCTTGTAGATGTTGCGGGTGAACAGGTTCGCGGCGGCGATCGACATGATGGCCGCCGGGACCAGCGCGCCGATGCCGATCGCCGCGAAGGCGACGCCCGCGAACCAGTCCGGGAACATGTCCTCGAAGAGCTGCGGAATGGCGAGCTGGCCGTTGGTCACCTTGACGCCCGCCGCGATGGCCATGAAGCCGAGCAGCGCGAGCAGTCCGAGCATCAGCGAGTACAGCGGCAGGATCGTGGTGTTGCGCCGGATCACCTCGCGGCTGCGCGAGGAGAGCGTCGCGGTGATCGAGTGCGGGTACATGAACAGCGCCAGCGCGGAGCCCAGGGCGAGCGTGGCGTACGTCCACTGGCCCGCCTCGGGCGGCACCAGGGCGCCCCGCGGCTTGCCGGTGAGGGGATTGGCGTGGCCGAGCGCGGCGGTCGCCTTGGCGAAGACGTCGTCGAACCCGCCCAGCTTGATCGGGATGTAGATGATCGCGACCGCGATGACGAGGTAGATGAGCGCGTCCTTCACGAACGCGATCAGCGCCGGAGCGCGCAGTCCCGAGGAGTAGGTGTAGGCGGCCAGCACGCCGAAGGCGATCAGCAGCGGCAGGTCCTTGCCGAACCCGCTGCCGCCGCCCACGCCCATCACGTCCAGCACCGCCTGGATGCCGACGAGCTGGAGGGCGATGTACGGCATGGTCGCCAGGATGCCGGTGAGCGCCACGGCCAGCGAGAGCCCCTTGGAGCCGAACCGGCCGCGCACGAAGTCCGAGGTCGTCACGTACCCGTGCCGGTGCGAGACCGACCACAGGCGGGGCAGGAACGTGAAGATCAGCGGGTAGACCAGGATCGTGTACGGCACCGCGAAGAACCCGGCCGCGCCGGTCGCGTAGACCGCCGCCGGGACGGCGACGAACGTGTACGCGGTGTACAGGTCGCCGCCGAGCAGGAACCAGGTGATCCAGGTGCCGAACGACCGGCCGCCCAGGCCCCACTCGTCCAGGCTGTGCTCGTTCTCGGCCCGCCGCCAGCGGGCGGCCACGAAGCCCAGGACGGTGACGAGCACGAAGAAGAAGAGGAAGACGCCGAGCGCGACGCCGTTGACGCCGTCCTTCATTCCGCGGCACCGCCCTTCGCGGGTGCGCCGGCGGCGCTCGCGGGAGCGCCCGCGGCGCCGCGGGCACGCTGGTCGCGCTGCCACAGCCGGTACGCGGTCACCGTCAGCACGGTGGACAGGGGCACCCACAGCACCTGGTACCAGTAGAAGAACGGGATGCCGATGAACGCGGGGCCGGTCCTGGCGTACGAACCCACCCACAGCATCGCCACGAAGGGCGCGGCGAGGCAGAGGCCGATGACGACCCGCACGGGTGTCACCGCCCCTCTGCCTACTCCTGGGGCATCTGACATGTGCGGCTCCGTCCCGTCGCTGCTCACCGGTGCAATGCGCAGGCAATGTAGGTCACGGCGAGCAGGGAACGGAACCCCTTGTCCGCACAACGGTTGACGACCTGTGAGCAGGATGGACGACAGTCGCTGTGCACGGTGGGCGGCCTCTGTGCATAAGGGACGGTCCGCGAGCACGGTTGACAGTCCGCGATCACGGTGGTCGGGCCGCGATCACGGCGGACGAGCCGAGGGACGGGGTCCGGCGCCCGTCAGTCCGCCGGGCGCTTGAGCCGCGCCACGAACTTGTAGCGGTCGCCGCGGTACACCGAGCGGACCCACTCCACCGGCCGCCCGGTGCGGTCCAGCGAGTGCCGGGAGAGCAGCAGCATCGGCAGGCCCACGTCGGTGCCGAGCAGGCCCGCCTCGCGCGGGGTGGCCAGCGAGGTCTCGATGGTCTCCTCGGCCTCGGCCAAGTGCACGTCGTAGACCTCGGCGAGAGCGGTGTAGAGGGAGGTGTACTTGACCAGGCTGCGGCGCAGCGCCGGGAAGCGCTTGGCCGACAGGTGCGTGGTCTCGATGGCCATGGGCTCGCCGTTGGCCATGCGCAGCCGCTCGATGCGCAGCACGCGTCCGCCGGCGGTGATGTCGAGCAGTTCCGCCAGCCCGTCGTCGGCGGTGATGTAGCCGATGTCCAGCAGTTGCGAGGTCGGCTCCAGGCCCTGGGCGCGCATGTCCTCGGTGTACGAGGTCAGTTGCAGCGCCTGGGAGACCTTGGGCTTGGCGACGAAGGTGCCCTTGCCCTGGATGCGCTCCAGGCGCCCTTCGACGACCAGCTCCTGGAGGGCCTGGCGCACGGTCGTGCGCGAGGTGTCGAACTCGGCCGCGAGCGTCCGCTCGGGCGGCACCGGCGTGCCGGGCGCCTGGGTCCGGGTGATGTCGAGCAGATGCTTCTTCAGACGGTAGTACTTGGGCACGCGCGCGGTACGGACGGTCGCCCCACTCTCGTTCTCCGCACTGCTGACGTCGGTGCTCATGCTCCGCCTTCCCGCTCCGGTGCCGAAGCGGCCGACGTCCGTCGGCCACGGCTCACATCGTGGCACGGCTTCCCGCGGCGGGCGGTGGCGCCCACGCTCCGTGATCTCCTCTGTATACCGCCGTGACCCGAGATGGTCTAGTCCATCGCCGTCCGGCGTCCCGGTGGTACACGTCAACCGGCCGTCGTGCGCCGGGAGATGACGGTGAGTGGTCCACTGGGGAGGGGGCGTTCGTTTGGCCGGATGAGCAATGAAAGGTCCCTGCATATCGCGGTCCCATAACGGACCCCCTGGGTCGCTCTGCACACCCTTGACAGCCCAAATGGTCTGGGCCAAGCTCCCGGTGCTGGTCTACACCATTGGTCCAGGTCCCGGCCCCATGGGCGGTGCGCAGACGCTCGGCCGTCGCTCAACCGCGGGGAGGCAGGGGGGTTTGGGGCATCCCTTGAGGAGGTTGGCGTGAAGCGCAAGCTGGTTGCCGCGATCGGTATCGCGGGCATGATGGTCTCCATCGCGGCGTGCGGGAGCAACGGCAAGGGCGGGGGCTCGGACAAGGGGGCGGACGCCAAGGAGCTGACCGTCTGGCTCACCGTCGACGCGCAGAACAACTGGCCCGAGCTGGTCAAGGCCGCCGACGACGCGGTGGCCAAGCAGCACCCCGGCCTGAAGATCAAGCACGAGTACTACGGCTGGCCGGACAAGAACACCAAGCTCGACGCGGTCCTCGCCACCGACAAGGTCCCCGACGTGGTCGAGATGGGCAACACCGAGATGCTCGGCTACATGGTCAAGGGCGCCTTCGCCCCCGTCGAGCCGGCGAAGTTCGACAGCTCCTCCGCCTGGCTGGACGGCCTCAAGGCGTCCGTGACCTACGACGGCAAGACCTACGGCGTCCCCTACTACGCGGGCGGCCGGGTCGCGAACTGGCGCAAGGACGTCTTCGCCGCGTCCGGCGTGAAGACGCCGCCGAAGACCTACCAGGAGCTGACCGCCGACCTGGACAAGGTGCAGAAGAAGCAGGGCGACAAGTTCAGCGCCTGGTACCAGCCCACCCGCGACTGGTACGCGGCCATGTCCTTCGTCTACGACGCCGGCGGCGCCATCGCCCAGAACCAGGGCGGCCAGTGGAAGGCCAGTCTGTCCTCGCCGGAGTCCCTCAAGGGCCTGAACGAGTTCAAGAAGGTCGTCGACTCGTACATGCACGGCGACAAGACCAAGGACGAGGCCGACCGCTACATCGTCTACGGCCAGGGCAAGTCCGGCATGATCTTCGGCGCCGCCTGGGAGGGCGCGACCGCGGCCGACCCCAAGAACGACAAGACCGGCAAGCTCAAGAACGACCTTGAGAACTTCGTGATGCCCGGTCCGTCCGGCAAGAACATGCCGGTGTTCCTGGGCGGCTCGGACCTCGCCGTGCCGGTGAAGTCCAAGGCCCAGGCGCTCGCCGCCGAGTGGATCAACGCCTTCACCGGGCCCTCCGGCCAGAAGGGGCTGATCGCCAAGGGCAACCTGCCCAACAACAAGACGGACCTCGCGACGCTGAAGAACGACCCGGCGACCGCCGTCCCGGCCACCGCGGCCGAGTCCAACTGGTTCGTCCCGATGGCGCCGGGCTGGGGCCAGGTCGAGAAGGCCCAGATCCTCCAGACCATGCTCCAGAGCATCGGCACCGGTAAGAAGTCGGTCGCGGACGCCGCAAAGGACGCGGACGCCGCGATCGACAAGGTCATCAACACCAAGTGACCCGGGCGCAGGGTCCCGCCGCCGGGCGGGGCCCTGCCGCACGCGCGGCCGCCCGGCGGGGCCCGGCGCCCGCGCGGCCGTGCCGGGCCCCGCCCTCGCACGAGACCCGCCTACGTACGACCTTGAGGGACCGCTGAGGAGCGCGTGATGAGTGCCGCAGACACGACCACCCCCGCCACGGCGCCGCCACCGCCGCAGGCGCCGCCGCCGAGCGCCCCCGACCGGCCCCGCGCACGGCGGACGGCGGGCGGGGCCGCGACCCCGTGGCTGCTGCTCGCGCCCTGCCTGCTGGTCCTGGCCCTGGTCATGGTCTATCCGCTGGCGCGGCTGGTGGCCCTGTCCTTCGAGAAGTTCGGCCAGGCGCAGCTCTGGGGCTTCCAGTCCGCCGACTGGGTCGGCTTCCACAACTTCGCCGCGGTGCTCGGCGACGGCGAGTTCTGGGCCGTCGTGCTGCGCACGATCGTCTTCGCCGTCGGCTGCGTCGTGCTCACCATGGTGATCGGCATGGCGCTCGCACTGCTCCAGCAGCGGGTCTCCGGCTGGATGCGGACCCTGCTCAGCATCGTGCTGGTGGCGAGCTGGGGCATGCCCGTCATCGTCGCCACCACCGTCTTCAAATGGCTCTTCGACTCCGACTACGGCGTCCTCAACGCGCTGCTCAGCAGGCTGCCCGGAGTGGATCTGGTCGGCCACAACTGGTTCGCCAGCGGCCCCCAGGGCCTGGCCGTGATCATGCTCCTGGTGGTGTGGGGCGCGGTGCCCTTCGTGGTCATCACGCTCGGCGCGGGACTGACCCAGGTGCCCAGGGAGCTGGAGGAGGCCGCGCGTCTGGACGGGGCGGGCGCCTGGGGCGTCTTCCGCTACGTCACCCTGCCGATCCTCAAGCCGATCATCGTGATGCTCACGACGCTGTCGGTGATCTGGGACATGGGCGTCTTCCCCCAGGTTTTCGTCATGCGCGGCGGGCACCCCGAGGCGGAGTTCCAGGTCCTCAACACCTACTCCTACGACCGGGCCTTCGTGGTCGACGACTACGCGCAGGGCTCGGCGATCGCCCTGATCACCGTGTTGCTGCTGCTGGGCGTGGTCGCCGTCTACATGCGCCAGATGCTGAAGATCGGGGAAGTCCAGTGAGCGGTGCGATCGGCGCGACCGGGGCGAGCGGCGCCCGCGGAACGAGCGTCCTCGGCGGCGCGGGCGGCCGGGGCGCCCCAGCGCGAGGCCGCCGGCGCGGGACCTCGAAGCTCGGCTGGAACCTCCTCGGCCTCCTCGCCTTCCTCGTCATCGGCTTCCCGCTCTACTGGATGCTCGACACGGCGTTCAAGCCCGCCAAGGACGCCATCGACCCGAACCCGAGCCTGCTGCCGACCGGCGCCACCCTGGACAACTTCCGGCGGGCGCTGGACATCGCCGACTTCTGGGGGCCGGTCGGGCGCAGCCTGACCGTGTCGCTGGCTGTGGTGGTGATCGGCATGGCGGTCGGCCTGCTGGCCGCGCTCGCCCTCTCCCGCTTCGCCTTCCGCGGCCGCACGATCGTGATCGTAGGCATCCTGGCGGTGCAGATGGTGCCCCTGGTCGCCATGATCATCCCGGTCTTCCTGCTGCTCAACGACCTAGGTCAGTACGACAAGCTGACCGGCCTCATCCTCACCTACCTGACCTTCATCCTCCCCTTCACGGTGTGGACGCTGCGCGGCTTCATCGTCAACATCCCCCGGGAACTGGAGGAGGCGGCCATGGTCGACGGCTGCTCCCGCACCGGCGCCTTCCTCCGCGTGGTCTTCCCGCTGCTCGCCCCGGGCATGGTCGCCACCTCGGTCTACGGCTTCATCCAGGCGTGGAACGAGTACCTGTACGCCCTGATGCTGCTGAGCCAGGAGCACCAGACCGCGACCGTCTGGCTCGGCAACTTCACCACCAAGCACGGCACCGAATACGCCCCGATGATGGCCGGCGCCACCATGATGGCCGTGCCCATCGTCGTCCTGTTCCTCCTCGTCCAGCGCAAGATGGCCGCGGGCCTGACCGCGGGCGCCGTGAAGGGATAACGCCACCCGATGACGACATTCGCCGCCGGCGCCACCGCGTCCGACCCGGGCAGGGACAGCCTGACCCGGGACGCGCTCACCGTCCTCCAGCCCGGTTTCACCGGCACCACCGCCCCCGACTGGCTGCTGCGCCGCCTGGGGCAGGGTCTGGCCTCGGTCGGCCTGTTCGGCCGCAACATCGCCGCCCCCGAGCAACTGGCCGCCCTCACCGCCCAACTGCGCGCCGAACGCGACGACGTCCTGGTCGCCATCGACGAGGAGGGCGGCGACGTCACCCGCCTCGAAGTGCGCACCGGCTCCAGCTTCCCCGGCAACCACGCCCTCGGCGCCGTGGACGACGTGGAGCTGACCCGCGCCGTGGCCCACGAACTGGGCAGACGGCTCGCCGAGTGCGGAGTCAACCTCAACTGGGCGCCCTCCGCCGACGTCAACTCCAATCCCGGCAACCCGGTCATCGGCGTCCGGTCCTTCGGCGCCGCCACCGACCTGGTCGCCCGGCACACCGCCGCCTACGTCACCGGCCTCCAGTCGGCCGGGGTCGCCGCCTGCACCAAGCACTTCCCGGGTCACGGCGACACCGCCGTGGACTCCCACCACGCGCTGCCCCGCATCGACGCCGGCGCCGACGTCCTGCAAGGCCGCGAACTGGCCCCCTTCCGCGCGGCCATCGCCGCCGGGACCAAGGCCGTGATGAGCGCCCACATCCTGGTCCCCGCCCTGGACCCGGAGCGTCCGGGCACCCTGTCCCGCCGGGTGCTCACCGACCTGCTGCGCGGCGAACTGGGCTACCAGGGCCTGATCGTCACCGACGGCATGGAGATGCGGGCCATCGCCGACGTCTACGGCATCGAGCGGGGCAGCGTCCTCGCGGTGGCCGCCGGCGCCGACGCGATCTGCGTGGGCGGCGGCCTCGCCGACGACGACACCGTGCGCGCCCTGTGCGACGCCCTGGTCGCGGCGGTCCACTCCGGCGAACTGCCCGAGGAACGCCTCGCGGACGCGGCGGAACGGGTCCGCTCCCTCGCCGCCTGGACCGCGACCGCAGGCCGCCCGGCCACAGATCGCCCGGCCGCCGGCCGGACGGCAGGCGAGGCTGACGGTGCGGCGGGTGCGGCGGGTGCGGTGAGGGCGGCTGGCGGGTCCGAGGCGGCCAGTGGGATGAGTATGGCTGGCGGGTCCGGTGCGGCTGGTGTGAGGGATGCGGCTGGCGGGTCTGGTGTGGCCGGTGGGCCGGGTTCGGTTGGCGCCGGGGGTGCGACCGGTTCGGCTGACGCGATGGGTGCGGCCGAGAGGACGGGTGCGGCTGACGGGTCCGGTGTGACCGGTGTGAGGGGCGCGGCTGGCGGGTCCGGTGGGGCCGGTGTGAGAGATGCGGCTGGCGAGTCCGGTGTGACGGGTGCGGCTGGTGTGGTCGCTTCGCCGGGCGCCGCTGATCCGGAGGTCGGCCTGCGGGCGGCCCGGCGGGCGCTGCGGGCCACGTCTCCGGACGCCTTCGCCCCGCTCACGGCGCCGCCCTTCGTCGCCGCTCTCACGCCGGTCGCCAACATCGCGGTCGGCGACGAGACCCCGTGGGGCGTAGCCGCGGAGCTGTCCCGGCTGCTCCCCGGCACCGAGACGGGCAGCTTCACCGGCGAGGACGCCGGACGCGCCGTCCTGGAGACGGCCGGCACCCGGCGTGTGGTGGCCGTCGTCCGCGACGAGCACCGCCACCCCTGGATGGCGGCCGCCCTCGGCACGCTCCTCGCCGCCCGCCCCGACACGATCGTGGTCGAGATGGGCGTCCCCCAGGCGCCCCCGCGAGGCGCCCTCCACCTGGCCACCCACGGCGCGGCCCGCGTCTGCGGCCGGGCGGCCGCGGAGTTCATCGCGGGCGCGTAAGGGCGCCGTCGCGCGGCCGCGGACGCCGTGGCCGCCGCGCCGACCGGCCTTCCTGGGTCCCGGGCGCCGACCGGCCTCCCCCGCGGCCGCGGGCGCCGACCAGCCTCCCCGCGCCCCAGCGCCGACCGGCCCTCCCGGGCCCTGGGTGCCGTTCGGCCTTCTTGGGTCCGGGGTGCCGACCAGCCTCCCCCCGCCCCGGCGCCGACCGGCCCTCCCGGGCCCCGGGTGCCGTTCAGCCCTCCCGGGTCCAGAGGCGCCGACCGGCCTTTCCGCGCCCCGGGGCGCCGTCCGGCCCTGACGGCGCTCCGGGGCCGCCGGGTGTGATGGCCAGGTGCCAGGTGCCAGGTGCCAGGTGCCAGGTGCCAGGTGCCAGGCGGCGGGTGCCAGGTGCCGGGTGCCAGGCGGCGGGTGCCAGGTGCCGGGTGCCAGGCAGCGGGTGCCGGGTGCCGGGCGCCTAGAGGCCCTGCCACTCCGGCTTGTCGGCGTAGGTGTGGCGGAAGTAGTCGGCGAGCTTCAGTTCGCCGGCGGCGGCCTCGTCGACCACGACCGTGGCGTGCGGGTGCAGTTGCAGCGCGGAGGCCGGGCAGACCGCGGCGACCGGTCCCTCGACCGTCGCGGCCACCGCGTCGGCCTTGCCTTCCCCGGTGGCCAGCAGCACCAGGTGCCGGGCCTCCAGGATCGTCCCGATGCCCTGGGTGATGACATGGTGCGGCACCTGGTCGACGTCGCCGTCGAAGAAGCGCGCGTTGTCCACGCGGGTCTGCTGGGTCAGCGTCTTGATCCGCGTCCTGGAGGCGAGCGAGGAGCACGGCTCGTTGAACCCGATGTGCCCGTCGGTGCCGATTCCCAGCAGTTGCAGATCCACCCCGCCCGCCTCGGCCAGCATCCTGTCGTACGCCGCGCACGCCGCCTGGACGTCCTCGGCGGCGCCGTCCGGACCGAGGAACGCCTCCATCGGGATCCCGAGCGGCGCCAGCACCTCCCGCCGGAGCACGGAGCGGTAGGACTCGGGGTGGTCGGCGGGCAGCCCCACGTACTCGTCGAGCTGGGCGATCCGCGCCCGCGAGGCGTCCGCGGCCCCGGAGCGCACCTGGGCCGCCAGCGCCTCGTAGACGGGCAGCGGGGTGGAGCCGGTGGCCACGCCGAGCAGGGCGTCGGGCGTGCGTCGCAGCAGTCGGGCCATGGCCTCGGCGATCAGCTCGCCGCCCGCTCTGGCGTCCGGAACGATGACAACTTCCACGCTGGGCCTGCCGATCTGAGGAGAGCCGGGAGGGAGGACGGGCCCGCCACGAGGGGCCCTGTGGTTTAGACCAATCTAGCAGAACGGCCTTTCCCGGAACCCTCGGCGCAACGCCCGGTCCGCGCCTCGGAACACAGTCGTTCCCTTGCTCCTGAGCGCTTCCCCGCACGCCGGTGGACCTTGGTACGACGACCCGCCTTCTCTCTCCAGCGTCCGACGGCGCACGGCAGCGCGCGACGGCGCGAACCGGGCGGAACCGGAGGCGCTCGCGGAAATCGCCATGGCCCACCGGCCCCGTGGACGAGTCGGGAGGGGCTAGGCTTCGAGGTGCGGGACGCCGGGACGTCCGGCGAGCCGGGACCGCGGGCCCCGCTCGGGCGTCTGATCGACTCAGCGTTACGAGGAAGAAACGGCGACGAACATCCCCCCGCGCATGGACAGGGCGAACTGGTCTAGTCCACAATCGCTGTACGGCCTCGGACAGCGGACCGCCCCCGTCGCCGTCCGCCCACCCGAGGCGCGCGCGCAAGCCTCCGTCCTCCCCGCACAGGAGGGCGGACCGAGGAACCGGTGCTCTCTGCCCTGACTGCCCCGGCTCCTCGACCTTCGGCCGACCGGGACCGCACACCCGCGGCCGATACAGCTCCGGGCTGCGGTGCCGGGAGGGTTGAGGGTCCCTCCCAGGCGCCGCGGCCCGCGGGTGTTCCCGAGCGCAGGCGCGGTGCTCGATCGTCTGTTTCAAGCCAGTGCGCATCCCCGGGTACGCTCGCACACGTGCCCTCCATGAACGAACTCGTACGCCAGCACACCGCACTCGACGACTCCGATCTCGAGTGGCTCCACCTGCTGGTCTCGGAGTGGCAGCTCCTCTCCGACCTCTCCTTCGCCGACCTGGTCCTGTGGGTTCCGACGCGGGACGGCGCCCGTTACGTCTCCGTCGCCCAGATGCGGCCCAACACCGGCCCCACCTCCTACCAGGACGACATGATCGGCCACCTCGTCCCGCGCGGCCGGCGTCCGATGCTGGACGCGGCGCTCGACGAGGGCAGGATCGTCCGCGAGGGCGACCCGGAGTGGCGCGAGGAGGTTCCGGTCCGCGTCGAGTCGATCCCGGTGCGGCGGGACGGGCGCGTCCTCGGTGTCATCGCGCGCAACACCAACCTGCTCACCGTGCGCACGCCCAGCCGTCTGGAGCTGACGTATCTCCAGAGCGCCTCCGACCTGGCGCAGATGATCGCGGCGGGCGCCTTTCCCTTCCCCGACCAGCAGGTCGACATGGACGCCTCGCCGCGCGTCGGCGACGGGCTGATCCGGCTGGACGCGGACGGCGTCGTCCAGTACGCCTCGCCCAACGCGCTGTCCGCCTACCACCGTCTGGGCCTCGCCGCCGACCTGGTCGGCCAGCATCTCGGCGAGGCCACGGCCGAACTCGCCCCGTCCCGCGCGCCGGTGGACGAGGCGCTGGTGAAACTGGCCAGCGGCTGGGCGCCCCGCGAGTTCGAGATCGAGGGCGACGACGGGGTGATCCAGTTCCGGGCGATCCCGCTCAAGCCCAAGGGAACCCGCATCGGTTCGCTGGTCCTGCTCCGGGACGTGACCGAACTGCGCCGTCGTGAACGCGAGTTGATCACCAAGGACGCGACGATCCGGGAGATCCACCACCGGGTCAAGAACAACCTCCAGACGGTCGCCGCCCTGCTGCGCCTCCAGGCCCGCCGCATCGGATCCGAGCGCGGCCGGGAGGCCCTGGAGGAGGCGGTGCGCAGGGTCGGGTCGATCGCGATCGTGCACGAGACGCTGTCTCAGAATCTGGATGAGCGCGTGGAGTTCGACGAGATCGCCGACCGGGTGCTGGCGATGGTCGCCGAGATCTCGCCGGGCAAGGTGACCGGCCGTCGCAGCGGCCGCTTCGGAATCCTGGACGCCGAAGTCGCCACCCCGCTGTCGATGGTGCTGACCGAGATCCTCCAGAACGCGCTGGAGCACGGTTTCCGCGAAGGCGACACCGGCGCCGTCGAGGTCTCCGCGGCCCGCGGCGGCACCTCGCGCGACGCCCGCCTTCTGGTCACCGTCCAGGACGACGGCGTGGGGCTGCCCGAGGGCTTCGACCCGCAGCGCTCCGGCAATCTCGGCCTCCAGATCGTGCGCACCCTGGTCGAGGGCGAGTTGGGCGGCGCCTTCGACATGGTCGCGGCGCCGGAGGGCGGTACGCGCGTGCTCCTGGACATCCCCATCGACGCCGACAAGTAGCCGCCGGCACGCGGGAGTCGGCGGGGGACCGCAGCGAAAAGCCCCGAACCTGGTGGGGTCCGGGGCCAGTCGTTCGTGCTGCCCGTCTCGATGGACGTGCCCCCTGCTCGAAGAGCCGGGGGATCAACGGGGTACTGCGCGCTGCGGCTCGGGGGCGGGAGATGCGTACGCGCTGTACGCGCCGCCAAGCTCAGGCTGTCGGCAGGGTGGCCGTGGTCAGGCGGAGGCCTGACGGGCCCGGTTGCGGGCGGCGCGGCGCTTCATGGCACGACGCTCGTCCTCGCTGAGACCACCCCAGACGCCAGAGTCCTGACCGGACTCGAGCGCCCACTGCAAGCACTGCTCGATCACCGGGCAGCGACGGCAGACGGCCTTGGCTTCCTCGATCTGCAGCAGCGCAGGACCGGTGTTGCCGATGGGGAAGAAGAGCTCGGGGTCTTCCTCGCGGCAAACGGCGTTGTGACGCCAGTCCATGGCTGCTACCTCTCCGTGGTATTACTGCACATTGCTTGTGAATGTGAACGCTTTCACGAATCCCTCAACAAGTGAAGGGCCGACCGACAGACTTCCCTGTCGTCGTCCTTGGGTTGTGAAGTGGGATTCCGGCGATCTCCAGAGCCCGATGTGATGGGCCGTCCCGATCGCCACGTAGAGACTCGCAAACCTCAGCGGCGGATACAACCCCTTCTGGAAAGTTTTTTTTGATTCCTCGGTGTCGACTAGGTCACAGCCGTACTTCTATGGGGTGGATGCTGGTCTAAACGTTCGAGTGAAAGGCTTTCCGGCAGTTCCACTCACACAATCACACGCAGTGCACGGCGTACGCCTGTGAACGTCACGCTAGTCCGTAGCCCCAGGTGGTCGCCGTCCATCTGAAGGGGCAGCGGGACCTTCGAATGCAAGGTGAAGCGGCTCAAGTCATGCAAGGAGACGGCGTGCCTTCCGTGAGGTCCGCGCTCCGGGGACGAAGTGAGCAACTGGGTGGCATACCGGGCCACCGAAGCCGAGGACAGGCGGCTGAGACCGAGCACGTCGAGTCCCGTGTCGAAAGACGCCTGGGGGGAGGTGTACATCGCGCGGCTGCCCAGATACGTCCACGGCGAGGTGTTCGAGACTATGGCCACCACCAGATCGGCGACCGGGTCCTCGCCGGGCCGCTCCACGGTGATCGCGCCACGCCGCCGGTTCGGCTCGCCCAGGAACTGACGGACCACCTGCCGCACGTACAGGGCGTGCGTGGATTTCTTGCCGCGTTCGCGCTGCTGCTCCACCCGCCCGACCACGCCGGCGTCGAAGCCGAGCCCGGCGTTGAAGGTGAACCACCGCTCCGGGGCCGCCGCGTCGTCGGTGCCCGGCGTCCCCGAGGCGAGGCCCAGGCCGACGGTGCGCTCGCCGCCGTCCCGCAGCGCGTCCAGAATGGCACCGGTCGCCTCCACGGCGTCGTTGGGCAGGCCGAGGGCGCGGGCGAAGACGTTCGTGGACCCGCCGGGCACCACGGCCAGGCGCGGCAGGTTCTCCGGATCGGGGCCCCGGTGCAGCAGGCCGTTGACGACCTCGTTGACCGTGCCGTCGCCGCCCAGGGCCACGACCAGGTCGATCTCCCCGCTGTCCGCCGCCTGCCGGGCCAGGTCGCGGGCGTGACCGCGGTATTCGGTGGTGATCGCGTCCAGCTTCATCTCGCTGGCGAGCGCGTGGATCAGGACGTCGCGCGTACGTGCGCTTGTAGTGGTTGCCGCCGGATTGACCACAAGAAGTGCACGCATGGAAGGCAGCGTACCTACTGGGCGGTACCCGGCCCAGGCCGGGTAGGGAGGGGGTAAGAGGACGAGCGCGAGCCTGCGCACGGCGGCCCCCGGCGTGCGGGCTACGCTTCACAGGGTGAGCAGCGAGCAGAACCCCGCCCCGCAGACCGCGGACGCCGTCGGCGCCCGTCCACGCCGACTGACCTGCGCGGCCGCACTGTGCGGGCTGGAGGGGCTGGCGCTCGTCGTCGGCGGCGTCTGGCTGCTCGTCCTCGGCGCCTCTGGCGGCGGGCGACAGCAGGCCGTCACCGTCGGGATCACCGTGCTCGTCCTCGCCCTGCTGCCGCTGCTGGCCGGTCGCGGCCTGCTGCTGCGGCGCACCTGGAGCCGGGGTCCGGCGGTCATCACCCAGATCATGGCGCTGCCCGTCGCCTACAGCCTGCTCCAGGCGAACAGCGTGGCCGTCCCGGCCGGCATCGCGCTGGCGGTCGTGGCGGTGCTCGCCCTGGTCCTGCTGGTGCACCCCGCCACCACCCGTGCGCTGGGGATCAAGGGCCCGGGACGCACCGGGGAGAGCGGGCAGCGCTAGGGCTGTCGTGGCCAGAACGGTCTGCCGGAGGCCGTGAGCCGTGAACCTTTCCGGCCGCCGCGGCCGCGGGAGAGCGCCACTCTCGGCCGGTGCCTTTGGAGGGCGCCGCTTTCGGACCGGCGCCCTGGAAAAGCGTCCTCCCCGGGCCGGGGCGTCCGGCGGTGCGCCTGTCGCCGCGCTACTCCTCCACCAGCAGCTTCTCCCGCAACTGGGCCAGAGTGCGGGCCAGCAGCCGGGAGACGTGCATCTGCGAGATGCCGACCTCCTGCGCGATCTGCGACTGAGTCATGTTGCCGAAGAAGCGCAGCAGCAGGATGCGCTTCTCGCGCGGCGGGAGGTCTTCCAGGAGCGGCTTCAGCGACTCCCGGTACTCCACCCCCTCCAGCGCCTCGTCCTCGGCGCCCAGGGTGTCGGCGACCGCGGGGGACTCGTCGTCGGTGTCGGGGACGTCCAGGGACAGCGTCGAGTAGGCGTTCGCCGACTCCAGGCCCTCCAGGACCTCCTCCTCGGAGATGGCCAGCTTCTCGGCGAGTTCGTGCACCGTGGGGGAGCGGCCGTGCAACTGCGACAGCTCGGCCGTCGCCGTGGTCAGCGCGAGCCGCAGCTCCTGGAGCCGGCGCGGCACCCGCACCGCCCAGCCCTTGTCCCGGAAGTGCCGCTTGATCTCGCCGACGACGGTCGGCGTGGCGTACGTCGAGAACTCGACCCCGCGGTCCGGGTCGAAGCGGTCGACCGACTTGATCAGGCCGATGGTGGCGACCTGGGTGAGGTCGTCCAGCGGCTCCCCGCGGTTGCGGAAGCGGCGCGCCAGGTGCTCGACGAGCGGCAGGTGCATGCGGACGAGCTGGTTGCGCAGTTCCCCGTACTGCGGGCTGCCCTCGTTCAGCGCGCGCAGCTCGACGAACAGCGCGCGGGCGCCGTTGCGGTCCGCGGGGACGTGCTGGGCGCCCTGGGGGCCGCGCGCGTCGTCCCCGGAGTCTCGCCCGTGCTCGCTCATCGTCCCGCCCGTCGCCCTTCCCCGGCCCCTCGCCCCCTCTCCCGCCTTCGGCGTGGCCCGGATGGGGGAGTCTCCCTGTCCGGCGGGGCCCCGCCCCGGTGCGGGCGCGCTCTGCGCGGGTGCGCCCTGCGCGGCCTCTCCGGCGCGCCGTCCGCCGTCCGGGAGGCCGAGGTCGAGCGCGTCGTCCTCCGGGTGGGGCCTGGCCTGCTCGGGGATGCCGTCGACCCCGGCGGGGCGCGAGGACCCCGCCGCGGCGCCCGGGGCGTCCCCGCCCCGGACCGCGGACTCGTCCGCGCCGGGCGGCGTACCGCCCTCGGCCCGCAACTCCCGTGTGCCGCGCTCGTCGTCCCGCACCGGCCCGTCCCCGTTCCTCACGCCGGCCCGGGTCCCGCGCCGCGCTGTTTGTAGAGGCTGATCGAAACGGTCTTGTCCTCGTCCACGGCGGAGGAGACCTTGCCCGCGAGCGCGGACAGGACGGTCCAGGCGAAAGTGTCCCGCGAGGGGGCGTGGCCGTCCGTGGTCGGGGCCGAGACGGTCACCTCGAGCGAGTCGTCGACCAGTCGGAAGACACAGCTCAGCACCGAGCCGGGCACAGCCTGCTGGAGCAGGATCGCGCAGGCCTCGTCCACCGCGATGCGCAGGTCCTCGATCTCGTCGAGGGTGAAGTCCAAACGGGCCGCGAGGCCGGCCGTGGCCGTCCGCAGCACCGACAGGTAGGCACCCGCAGCCGGCAGCCGGACCTCCACGAAGTCCTGGTTCGCCGCGGGCTCGCCTGCGATCTGGGACACCCTCACCTCCAAGGTGGTACAAAGCTTCTCAGGGCCGAGGGTCGCCCCCCGGGTCACGCGATGGGTGGTTCAGCGGTGACGCTATCGCGCGCTCGACGTTTCTGTCCCCGGGCCCCCATCCCGTTCTGTCACTCATAGTAAACCTACGGATACGCTCCGTGGCTAGAGGGTTGGCGGGCCCAAATGGGAACAACACGCGTCGGGTTGACGTACCCACACGTCAGGCGGTCGAATCGTCGGGGATTCCGCTCACACGAGTCCCAGGAGTCCCACGGATCCCATGAGTCACACGAGCACGTGGTCCACGAAGCACCAACGCCATTCCTCGCCGGGCTCGAAGGTTCGCATCACCGGGTGCCCGGTGTCCTGGTAGTGCTTCGTCGCGTGCTGCCATGTGGACGAGTCGCAGCATCCCACGTGGCCACAGGTGAGGCACAGCCGTAGTTGCACCGGATGCGTGCCGGCCGCCAGGCAACCCGGACACGTCTCGTCCAGCGGCTCGGGTTCCGGGTGCGGCAGCGCGTCGGTATGCGTGCACTGTTTCATGATTGCCAGATTACGACGGCCGCGCCGAAAGAGCGGCGGGACGGACACGAGGGGCGGGCGAGGACCATGGACGTGATGCCGCTGCTGTTGCTGGTGGCGGGCAGTGCCGCGGTGGCCGGGGCGGCGCGGCGCACCCCCGTGCCGGCGCCCCTGCTCCTGGTCGCCGCCGGACTGGCGGTCTCCTACCTCCCCGGGGTGCCCGGCTACACCCTGGACCCCGGGGTGGTCCTGCCGCTGCTGCTGCCCCCGCTGCTCTACACGTCGGCCGTGGACAGCTCCTATCTGGACCTGCGGGCGCAGTTGCGACCCGTGACCCTGCTCTCGGTCGGCCACGTGCTGTTCGCGACCCTCGCGGTCGGCTGGGCGGCCTATCTGGTCGTGCCGGGGCTGCCTCTGACGGCCGCGCTGGTGCTGGGCGCGGTCGTGGCGCCGCCGGACGCCGTCTCCGCGACGGCGATCGCGCGCCGGGTCGGGCTGCCCTCAAGGATCACCACGATCCTCCAGGGCGAGTCCCTGCTCAACGACGCGACCGCGATCACCGCCTACAAGGTGGCGGTGGCCGCGGCCGTCGGAGAGGGCGCGACCTGGTCTTCGGGAATGAAGGAGTTCCTGTTCGCGGCGGTCGGCGGCGTCGGAATCGGGCTGCTCCTCACGGCGCCGCTGCACTGGCTGCGCACGCACCTCAAGGAGGCGCTGCTCCAGAACACGCTCTCCCTGCTGATCCCGTTCGTCGCCTACAGCGTCGCCGAGCAGGCGCACGCCTCCGGGGTGCTCGCGGTCGTCGCCGTCGCGCTCTACCTCGGCCATCGCGCCTGGGAGGTGGACTTCGCCACCCGGCTCCAGGAGGAGGCGGTGTGGAAGATGGTGGCCTTCGTCCTGGAGTCGGCGGTCTTCGCTCTGATCGGACTTCAGTTGCCGATCGTCCTGAAGGGGCTCGACGCGTCCACCGGCCTGGAAGCCGCCTGGTACGCCGTGGCCGTCTTCCTGGTGGTCGTCGCCGCCCGGTTCGCCTGGGTGTACCCGGTGGCCCTCCTGCCGCGCGTGCTGTCCCGGCGGGTCCGGGAGCGGGAGGAGAACCCCACCTGGAGGGGCGCCATGATCACCGGATGGGCCGGGATGCGCGGCGTGGTGTCCTTGGCCATCGCCTTCTCGATCCCGGTCGCGGTGCACGGCGGCGCCCCGTTCCCGCAGCGCAACCTGCTGCTCTTCCTGACCTTCACCACGGTCATCGGGACCCTGGTGGTGCAGGGACTCACCCTGCCGCCGCTGATCCGGCTGCTGAGGATCCCCGGCCGCGACGCGCAGGCCGCCACGCTCGCCGAGGCGAACGCCCAGGCGCAGGCGTCCCTGGCCGCCGAACGCCGCCTGGAGGAACTCCTCGCCGACGAGCGCAACGCTCTGCCCACCCCGCTCGCGGACCGGCTCCGCGCGGTGCTGGAGCGCCGCCGCAACTCGGTCTGGGAACGCCTCGGCCACACCAACCCGGTGACCGGGGAGTCGGCGGACGACACCTACCGCCGGCTGTCCCGCGAGATGATCAGCTCCGAGCGCGAGGTCTTCGTCCGCCTGCGCGACGGCCGCTACATCGACGACGAGATGCTGCGCACGCTGCTGCGCCGACTGGACCTGGAGGAGGCGGCCGCCTACCGGGAGGCCGTGTGAGGGCGTCGCGCGAGCCTGGCCGCCGTTGAGGGCGGCGGCCGAGCGCGGGTCCGCCCCGAGCGTCGCGCGTGCGGGCAAGTGGGCGTTGCCTTGCTCGTGAACACAGTGCCTAGGGGAGCCTCGGGCGTACGCGCGGGGTGAGCGCCCGAGCCCGGGGCCACCACCAAGGATGCCTTTGCATCGCGCGTGCGCGCGGGGTGAGCGACGTCCTGACGGGACGTCCACCTCGCGCCGAGCTGCATCGCGCATGCGCGCGGGGTGAGCGTTCGGCCTGGGGTTCGGTATGCACCTCCAGGGCGGCATCGCGCGTGCGCGCGGGGTGAGCGTCGAGCGAAGCCGATCCGCTGGGCGCCCGGGATGCGCGCCGGGCACGGCGTGGCGGCCGGTCGTGACCGCGTACGGGCCCGTCAGCGAGGAGGCCACGCGCCACGCGCGGGCGGCTCTCCGAAGGGGCGCCGTGCGACAGCAGGCACCCCCAGGGCGAGCCGGCCCGGCGGCAGTCCGGCGGCCAGCCCGGGGAGGGCGCCGGGCAAGGCGCCCGCGCGTGAAGCCCTGATGCCGGGCCCCCACGCGCCCGCGCGACCTCCGGACGTCCGTGCCCCGGTGTCACGCGCCGGACGAGCGGTCCCCCGCCTCGAAGGGGCGCCCCGTCACCACCGCGGCGAGCGTGGTCCCGCGCGGGAAGGCGCCCTCCTCGGCCAGGGTGAGCAGGCCGTACAGCATCTTGGCGACGTAGAGGCGTTCGAGGGGGACGCCGTGGCGGGCGGTGAAGTCCTCGGCGAACGCGTCAAGGGCGGGGGCGGTCCGGGCGTAGCCGCCGAAGTGGAAGCGGTCGTCGAGCCGCCAGGCGCCGCGGCGGCCGCCGAAGGACCGTTCCTGCAAGGCGCGCACCTCGCCTTCCAGGAACCCGCCCTTGAGGACCGGCACCCCCAGGGCGAGCCGGCCGGGCGGCAGTCCGGCGGCCAGCCCGGCAAGGGTGCCGCCGGTGCCGCAGGCCACCGCGACGACGTCCGCACGCTCGCCGAGTTCGGCGCCGAGCGCCCGGCAGCCGCGCACGGCCAGGGCATTGCTGCCGCCTTCCGGCACGACGTAGGCGTCCTCGGCTCCGGCCGCACGGGTCAGGGCCGCCAGCGTGTCCGGCTCGGCCTTGCGGCGGTAGGCCGACCGCTCGACGAAGTGCAGCCGCATCCCGTCGGCCGCGCACCGGGCGAGGGAGGGGTTGAGGGGGCGGTCGGCGAGCTCCTCGCCGCGCACCACCCCCACCGTGTCCAGACCGAGGAGGCGGCCCGCCGCAGCGGTGGCGCGCAGGTGGTTGGAGTAGGCGCCGCCGAAGGTGAGGATCGTCCGGCCGCCCGCGGCGCGCAGGTTCGGGACCAGCTTGCGCCACTTGTTGCCGATCAGCTCCGGGTGGATCAGGTCGTCCCGTTTGAGCAGCAGGCGCAGGTCCCGACGGGTGAACCGCTCGTCGTTCAGCTCCTGCACGGGAGAGGGCAAGCGGGGGAACAGCGACGCCGGATCGGCGGCCACGTGATCGAAGGCGTCGGAGCTGGTCACACGGCCATTGTCACCGCCGGGCCCCACCGGACGCGGGCCCGAGCCTGCCCGGCGCGGCGTGATCCATTCCCGCTCTTTCGTGTAATGGCACGAACACTTTGCGTGATGAAAGGCTTGGGCTGTGGCAATCGATGCCGGGCGCCGCGGCGCCGGGCATGATCGGAAGGGCGATTCTCTATGTCGGTAGGCGAAGAAGTCCGCGCGGAGCAGGGCCATCCGCAGCAGAGCCTCGGCACCGGGGCCGCGCGGAACCTGGCCACCACCACCAAGTCCGTTCCCCAGATGCAGGAGATCAGCTCGCGCTGGCTGCTGCGCATGCTGCCCTGGGTCGACGTACAGGGCGGCGCGTACCGGGTGAACCGGCGTCTCAGCTACGCCGTCGGCGACGGCAGAATCACCTTTGTGAAGACCGGCGACCGCGTCGAGGTGATCCCCGCCGAACTCGGCGAGCTGCCCGCGCTGCGCGGGTACGAGGACGTCGACGTGCTCTGCGAACTCGCCCAGCGCTGCCGCCAGCGGGAGATCGACGCGGGCCAGGTGATCGCCTCGTTCGGCAGCCAGGCCGATGAGGTGTACCTGCTGGCGCACGGCAGGGTCGAGAAGGTCGGCACCGGACCATACGGCGACGACCAGGTCCTCGGCGTCCTCGCCGACGGCGCGCACTTCGGCGCCCTGGCGCTCCTCGACCCGGACGCCATCTGGGAGTACACGACGCGCGCGGCCACCGCCTGCACCGTGCTCATTCTGTCCCGGCACGACTTCGCACAGGTCGCGGAGCGTTCGGACTCGCTGAGCGAGCACCTGCGGCGGCTGCGTTCGATCCCCGGCCAGCGCACCAACAAGTACGGGGAGAAGGCGGTGGAGCTGGCCGCGGGCCACAGCGGCGAGCCGGACATCCCGCACACCTTCGTCGACTACGAGGCCAGGCCCCGCGAGTACGAACTGAGCATCGCGCAGACCGTCCTGCGCATCCACACCCGCGTGGCCGACCTCTACAACCAGCCGATGAACCAGACGGAGCAGCAGATCAGGCTCACCGTCGAGGCGTTGAAGGAGCGCCAGGAGCACGAGCTGATCAACCACCGCGACTTCGGCCTGCTCCACAACTGCGAGTACGACCAGCGCATCCAGCCGCACGACGGGGTCCCCAGCCCGGACGACATGGACGAGCTGCTGAGCCGGCGGCGCGGCACCAAGCTGCTGCTGGCGCACCCGCGGGCCATCGCCGCCTTCGGCCGCGAGCTGAACAAACGGGGACTGGCGCCCGAGACCGTCGACATGGGCGGCAACCGGATCCCCACCTGGCGTGGAGTGCCGATCTTCCCGTGCAACAAGATCCCGGTCACCGACGCCCGCACCAGCTCCATCATCGCGCTGCGCACCGGCGAGGACGACCAAGGCGTCATCGGGCTGCGCGCCAAGGGCATCCCGGACGAGATCGAGCCCAGCCTGTCCGTGCGGTTCATGGGCATCAACGAGCAGGCGATCATCAAGTACTTGGTGACCTCCTACTTCTCGGCGGCGGTGCTGGTCCCGGACGCGCTGGGGGTTCTGGAGAACATCGAGGTCGGGCGTTGGCGCTGACGGCCGGGACCGGCCGTCTCCGTCGCCGCCGGCCGGTCCAGGCACACCCGAGGGGCGCGTGCCCGGTCCCGGCGGCATGGACGCCGCCGTCCCCGCACGCGGGGAGGGAGAGCGGATGGCCGAGTTCATGACCGAGACGGCCGCGCGGCCGCCCGGCGCACGGCGGACCGCGGACACCGCGCGGCCGGGCGTCCCGCAGCCCGCCGGGGCGCCGCCCCCGCCACGTGCGGCGGCCTGCCGGGATGACCCCGCGGCCGCGTCCGGCGCCCTCCCGGCGGGCGGAGACGACGGGCACGACGCGCCGGCGATCCTCGACCGCGCCCGGCGCTCGGTCGACCCCGAACTGCGGCAGGCGGTCGCCTCGTTGCCCACCGCGATGCGCCGCATCGCGCGCCACCACTTCGGCTGGGAGCACGCGGACGGATCGACGGCGGCGGGGAACGCGGGCAAGGCGATCCGCCCGGCGCTGGTCCTGGCCGCCGCCGCGGCGCTCGGCGGCCCCCCGGCGCGCGCGGACGCGGCGCGAGCCGCCGCCGCGGTGGAACTGGTCCACAACTTCACGCTGCTGCACGACGACGTGATGGACCGGGACGCCGCCCGCAGGCATCGCCCCACCGCGTGGGCGTTGTTCGGCGACGCCGACGCCCTCCTCGCCGGGGACGCCGTGCAGGCGCTCGCCCTGCGGACGCTCGCGGAGGACCGGCATTCGGCGGCGAGAAGCGCGATGGCCCGGCTCACGACCTGCGTGATCGAGCTGTGCGAGGGCCAGCGGGCGGACACCGCGCTGGAGCGGCGCCCGCTCGACGAGGTCACGCTCGCCGAGGTGCTCGCCATGGCCGAGGCGAAGACGGGGGCGCTGCTGGGATGCGCCTGCGCCCTCGGCGCGCTGTACGCGGGAGCGGACGCGGAGAAGACGGAGGCGCTGGACGCCTTCGGCCGGCAGGCGGGGCTCGCCTTCCAGCTCATCGACGACGTGATCGACATATGGGGAGACCCCGCCCGTACCGGCAAACCCGCGCGGGCCGATCTCGTCGCCCGAAAGAAGTCCCTGCCGGTGGTAGCGGCGCTCACCTCCGGCGCCCCGGCCGCCCGCGAACTCGCCGAGATCTACGCCCGCCCCCACACGCAAGGAGAGGAGGAGCACGCCGCGCTGCTGGTGGAACGGGCCGGAGGCCGGGACTGGGCCCAGTCCGAGGCGGCCGACCGGATGGCCCAGGCCGTCCAGGAGCTGTCCCGTGCCGTCCCGGACCCGGCAGCCGCGGACGAACTGCTGACGCTGGCCGAGTTCGTGACCAGACGCACTGCCTGAGCCGCCCGCCGAGGCGCCCTGCCGGACCTTGAGGCACCGGGCCCTACGGCTCCTGGCCCCGCAGGGACCCGGCGGCGCCAGCCCAGTGAATCTCGCACACCCCCCCCGGGCGATGTGCGGGACCGCCGCCGGGTCGACCCCCCCGACCTCCCGGGTACGCTCAACGCCCGCATGCAGTCGTCTCGTGGACGTGGGGAGCGTGAGATGGGCGTGGGGATCCGGACGGCCGGGGAGACCGACCGCGCCCTGGTCGTGCGGCTGTTGGACGAGGCGTTCCAGAACGATCCGGTGAGCAGGTGGGTCTTTCCCGGCGAGGAGTACCGCCGTGCGACCCACCGCCGTTTGATGGCCGCCTTCACCGACGTCGTGCTGGACGAGGGCTGGATCGACGTCACCGAGGACGGCTCGGCATGCGCGCTGTGGCTGTCGATCCCGGCCGACGGCGAGGCGGCAGGCGATGGGGGAGCGGACGGAGCGGACGAGTCGCGAGAGACCGACGAGGCCGTCAGGATGCGGGAAGCCGTGGACCCGGCCAATTCTCGTGTGGAGGAGAGCACCCGCCTGATGGCCGAGTCCCACCCGGCCGACCGCGCCCACGCCTACCTGTGGATGATCGGCGTCCGGCCGGAGCGCCAGGGGGAGGGGCTGGGGAGCGCGCTCATCGAACACGTTCTGGCCCGCTGCGACCAGGAGGGCCTTCCGGCCTACCTGGAGGCCAGCAGCGCCCGCAGCATCAGGCTCTACAAGCGTCTCGGCTTCGCCGCCGCCGACCGCACCCTGAACCTGCCGGACGGCCCGCAGATGTGGCCGATGTGGCGGGAGCCCAGCGCCCACGGAATCGGCGCGGATAGGTGACCGGAGTTCTCGGGCCTCTGCTGAGACTGTCCACCAGTTGCGGTGCAGGCTGCCACGAACACGTCGGCGCTCGCCGCTGACCGGCGAAACCTGGATCTGACGCTCGCCGAATGAGGAATCCAGCGCCGGGGACGATCGGCTCCTGCACCGCGGTGCACTGAAGTCACGGGCTGGGCCAGGTGATCAGGGGTGGAGTTTCTTCTTCTCGGCCAGCATCGTCACGAACTTCTCGATCCGCCGCACCCTGGTCTCGGCCTTCTTCGCGTCCTGGATTCGGTACAGGATCGCATAGCGGTTCTGCCCGTCGAGCGTCTCGAAGAACTCGGCCGCAGCCGTGTTCGCCGCGAGCGCCTCGGCCAGGTCGTCCGGCACTTCGGCGGACCTCGCCCCGTCGTATGCGGCCTCCCAACGACCGTCGGCCTTGGCACGTTCGACCTCGGCCAGCCCCGAGGTCCGCATCAGCCCCCGCTCGACCAGCGCCGTCACCTTGTCACGGTTGATCTTGGACCACTTACTCCTGGCCTTGCGCGGAGTGAACCGCTGCAGCCAGAACTCGTCGTCGAACTTGGCCTTCTGCCCGTCGATCCAGCCGAAGCAGAGTGCGACATCAAGGGCCTGGGCGTAGTCCAGGGCTACGACCCCGGGGGACTTCTTCCTGAGCTTCAGCCAGATCCCGGGCGAGGAATCGTGATGCCGGTCGAGCCATGCCTCGAAGGTCTCGGCGGACGCGAACGACGAGATCTCCAGGTCTTCAGCCACCCCGACAGTGAACCACGCTCTCCGATCCCGCCAAGTTCGAACAGCCGCAGTCGGCCATGTCCGGGCAAACTCGACGAGGCATACACCAGCGCCGGCCTCGCCCTCGACCTCACCGCGGCCATCGACTCGCCGTGCGTGAGCGGTCACGTCCGGGAGCTTCACCGCCGCATGCTGCCCTGGGCACGCGAGGCCCCCGTCCTCGCCTTCGAGCAACGTATGCGCGGCGCCCTCGGCTGACCCCCTACGAGCTGCCGGTCGCTTCGTCCAGCAGCAGATACAGCAGGCCGACCAGGCTGCCGCTGCTGACGACCTCGAGGCGGTCGATCATTCCCCGGATCTCCGAGATCGGGATCCAATCGATCCGGTCGGACTCGTTCACCTCGGTCGGTGGGCCCGCATACGAGGCGGTCTCGGCACGAAAGACGAGATGCTCGGAATCCGTGATGCCGTTCGCCGGTTGCGCGTACACGAGCGGCTTGACGCCCTTCACCCGCCAGCCGGTCTCCTCCTCGACCTCGCGGGCGGCCGCCTGCTCCGGGGTCTCGTCGGCCTCGATGAGGCCCATCGGAAGCTCCCAGCCCCAGGTGTCGGTGATGAACCGGTGCCGCCACATCATCAGCACGCGCTTCTGGTCGTCGACCACGGCCACTACGGCCAGATGCCGCATCCGGACCACATGGTGTTCCCATCACCGCCCGTCAGGCTGCTGGACGTCCAGGAGCCAGAGGTTCACCCAGGGATTGCTGTAGATCTGCCGCTCACCATGGACGGTCCACCGCATGAGCCCAACCCCCTTGGTTCAGTTGAGCACCCAGCGTGTCACTTTGACGAGAATCCGTCCGTGAGGCTGGGCGCCCTCGCCCACACCGACGAGCGGGAGGAACGGGAAGTCGGCCTCGGGCGCGCGTCCGTCGTCGGCGCGTTGCGGGTTTACGCCCGTCTGGGTGGCCGGGCGCATAGCAGACCGCACCCGGTCCGTCATGGGCGCCGTGTTCGGCGGGCTGGGGACCGGGTGCGGGCGGGTAGGCGTTACGACGTGCGGAACCGCAGGTCAGGTCGCCTGGCTGAAGATCAGGCCTTCTTGGTCTCCAAGTAACGGGCCAGGTCGGTGGCCTGCGGGGATGTTCCCTGCAGGCCGCTGAACTGACCTTTTGCCGCTGGTCAGCGATGGGGCGCGATGGTCCTGATCGGGTGTCCTGCGGACTCTGTGCGGACCGCAGGGGTCTGATGACCCCTCACTACGCACCGTCGATGCTGTTCAACCGAACGGAGCGCTCGCTGTCAGTCGATCCCGGCGACCTCGTCTGCTGCCGCGATCTGCGTGACTCGTACTTGTGACGGAATTTCAGCGCCAGGGCGTTGTGGCGGAGGCGTCCCGAAGAATGATTCGAAAATTAGTTCGAATTTGCACCCGGATCGGTCCTTGAAGACGGGCAGGCCACGAATGTCGTCCGCAGTTACGTAGCGCTCGCAGAAGCGGCGGGCTCTAACATTCTTGTTGTTCGACTCACTGGGCTCGAGCGGCGGGTAGTACGCCTCGATGGCTCCCAGCTCCCAAACGTAGATGTCCTCCTGTCGAAGCATCTCCAAGAGCCTCAGCTTTTCCTCCTTCAACTGGTCATCCTTTGCCTCCGCGAGGATTCGTCGCGCTGTGCCGGACGCTGGACGATCGAAGAAGGCAGAGACGGCTGCGTCAAGCTCTTCCCAGTCACACAGGCCCTCTGCATGCGCCTGTCGCTTGACTTGCGCTTGTTGCCAAAGCTCTCGTGCAGACCCGCTGGTACGCAGACCTTTGAGGGTTTGGCTCGATACCTCGGCGTCTTCATCTTTCGCCAGTCTCTGGACCCTGGAGATGACCTGATCGCGGAGCTTGCAGCACTCCTTGCTGGCTCCTAGTTTATCGAATCCGTCAATAAGTGCGTCCAGGTCCGCGAGGACTGCAACTCTCATCTCGAAGCGGCTAAAGAAGTTTCGATATCGTGCGATACTGCCCTTGCCCTCGACCCTCGCGATGGTCGCTCCGTTCTTTTCGAAATCCCATCGAGGGCTCAGAGTTCGTGAGATGTGAGTGATTAGGGCTTGGTCGCTCGGGCCTTCTACGAGCAGTACAGAGTTGGCAAAGAAGGCGGCTTCGTTGTTTTCGTAGGTGATGATCTCGAACTGATCGCGAGCGGCCATTTCCGACAAGTCGATGACGCATGTTCGGCTGGTCGGCGGACTCACCGTATGGTCTTTCACCACCTTCACGAACGTTCCAGTAGCTCCCGGTGCGTAGAAGGCCGAAGAATGTGTGCTCACCAGCACGTCGTTGTACTCGGAGAAGAAGGTCAGGGCTTCGAAAAGCTTGCGTTGAGCCTGCGGGTGAAGAAAAACCTCCGGTTCCTCAAATAGCAGCAGACATGGCTGCTGTGCACTGTCAGTTGTGGACGGCCTGGCGATCTTCAGATCCACATACGCTCGCAAGATGGCGAACGCCACCGACCTTCGAAGGCCATCACCTTTGGTCTTGAAGGGGCCGGCAATTCCGTCATCTACGGCGATCTGTGCTTCTTCAAGCAGGCTGCGCAAACGAGGTGGAGGGATCTCCAGGCGTACGCGCGCGCGGGGGAAGGACTCCTGAAGATTGCGCTGGATGTGCGCTTCAATCTGGCGCACCTCCAGAAGTCGTTCATCTGACTCCTTCCCGTCCTCGTCTGTCACGACGTTAAGCTGATTGCGCAGCTGGTCGAAGGAAGACTCTAGAGCGGGAAGTTGATGCCCGATATCTTCGAATAGGATAGAAAGAAGTCGTCCGAAGGTGGCCGTGGAGGTTGTTTTAACCTCCTCGTTAAGCTCTTTCACTGCCGGAATGTAGATGGGTTCAGGCAAGAGGGAAGCTACCGACTTGTCCAGACCTGTTGGCAGTGGCTCGTCGCCGACGATCAGCTCGTCGGGGGTCAGGCTCGCTACGATGTCAGCCCAAGATTTCCTTACTGCTGTGCGATTGATCCGGCCCGGCGACAGGTCTGCGTAAATATCTGGGAAAGTAGCCCTGATGCTTTCTCGAAGCTCCGCTTCGTTCTTGATCTTGAAGATTTCATCGAGGGCCTTTTGGTGGTACCGGCCGTCTCTAGGTACCTTTTTGATCAACCGCATCGTCCCCTTGCCGGGGCTCGCATAAATTCGAGCCAATGAGAGTCGCCCGTTATGGATCTCGGGCTCGATGCGGCCTCGGTGGCCCTCTTCCAGGCGCAACAAGTCGACGTCTCTGATGCCAGCGAAAGTGAGCTGAATGCGCACGGGTTGAGCGAGGGTCAGGAAGTCAGTTTCGGTCGTCGATCCCGACCTCAGAAACAAGTTTAGAGCCTGGAACACCGATGATTTTCCGGCATTGTTCTCTCCGATAAGGCAGCCGAACTGCGAGAATGGCATGTCTACTTGCCCCAAGCCGCGGAAGTTGTTAATCCTGATGTGTTCGAGGCGCATGGTGCTCCAGAGGAAGTTCAAGGCGTGTGAATATCCTAGGGTGCGATGTGACCACTGTGCCGACGTTTCATGACAAGAGGTCAGCTGAAGTCCTTCGGGCCTGTGTTCGGTCCGAGAGCGCGGCAAACACTGGCGAGCGTTCAGCGGGAGCCGCAAGGCCCCATGCCAGCGTGATTGATCAACTAGCGGGGACGCGAAGATGTGGTCTATTACCCCCTCGAACGGCGGTCAGCGCATGCCGCCCCAGCCGTCGAGGGAAACCTTCGAACCTTCCGCGAGGTATCGGTGTAGGGCACATGAGGTGGTAGCCACGAAGTTCTCAGGGATGGCGTCGGCGTCGACCCAGCGGACCTGGGCGTGCTTGCGGGGTTCGCGGTTTTCGGGCTCCCCGACCCACTCGTGGGCGGCAAAGACGACTGTGAGGAAGCCGTTGGGGGCCTCGACGCCCCAGGCGCCGTGGATGATGTGCGCGACCTTGAGGGACTCGGGCTTCACCGTGAGGCCCGTCTCCTCGTAGAGCTCGCGGACGGCGGTCTCGGTGATGGGTTCGCCCGGCTCGTTCTTGCCGACCGGTAGGTCCCACATGCCTTGGGCGAACTTGGCGTGCTCGCTGCGCTGGAGGATGACCACCCGGTTCGCGGCCCGGTCGTGGACGATGACCCCGGCGACCAGCAGGGTCATAGACCCGAGAGCGGGGGCGAGCGCCTTGGGCTGGTCATCGGTTGTCGGTTGCGCCACGGGGGCTCCCTTCTATCGGTCGAGGAGATGGCTGTGGCCTACTCGTAGGCCCAGGCTCGGCCGGTCTGCCGGTATTCCTCGACCGGGATGGGGGCGACGTTTGGCCTCATGCGGGCGGTGTACAACAGGCCTTCGAGGTGGTCGATTTCGTGGTGGACGAGGCGGGCGAGGCCGCGCTCGTACACGGTGGTGACGGCCTCACCGATCAAGCCCGTGCTCTCGACCGTGATCTCCAGCGGACGGGGGACGTGGCCGCGGACGTCGAAGAAGCTGAGGCAGCCTTCGTACTGCTCGTCCGTTTCGTCGGAGCGATCGGTGATCTTCGGGTTGAGCAGGACGATGGCGGGCGCGTCAGCGGCCGGCAGGACGACGGCTACAGCGCGACCGATGCCGATCTGCGGGGCGGCGATGCCCATTCCCTTGGCGAAAGGATGAACCTGGCCGATCCGCTCCATGGCCGCGAACAGCTCATCGATGATGCGCTCCGCCTCGTTGCGCTCGGCGGGCAGATCGAAGGCGCGGGCCGGTTCGGCTAGGATGCCGGCGCCGCGTTGGACGACTCCGAGGTCTCGCATCTGCTGGCTTGGCCGCACGTCGATCACCTGAACTCCCTTTGATCTGTCTCGCGTTCGGGTCGGGCCCGGAAGCGCCACTCAAGACGGTACCGAGCATGCAGGGCCGGTGCGGCCGTGATCCACGTGAATTGCCGTAGCCCGCCGTCCTCACTGCGGACGGGTGGGGTCCGCAGGGGGGAGGCTTCGGCTGTCATGGAGGTCTCGGTTCCCCAGACCACTGGGTCGAGGGCGACCGGGAAGGCGAGCTGGACTTCGAGCTGCTCGGTGGGCAGCCGAACGGCCCGCTGGAACCAGTTGCCCCACTTGTCGTCGCCGACGGTGTACGCGTACTCGATCCACACGGACTCGCCGGGGTAGAGCGGGAAGCGGCCGTGTTCGTTGTCGAACACCAGCCAGACTTCCTTGAACGCGTCGCGGTCGTGCTTTACCTGCCAACGCATCGCCTCGCCCCGACAAGTCGCTGTCAGGTCGAGTTCCTCCCAGGTCAAAGGATGCGCCCGGTAGTGGGCGTTGGAGCGCTCGGGATCGCCGGGGTAGCGGTCGACGGCGACACGGATCAGGTAACGGGTCACGGGCTCGGAACCGGTGTTCCGCAGCAGCCTGCGCATGGTGAGCCGGTAGGAGCTGCCGTCGTACTTCAGGTGAGCCGCGTCGTGCTCGACCACGAGGGCGGAACCGGTGGCGTACGGCTGCTCGGGCCTGTGTGAAGCCGGCGGCGCGGGCGGGCGCCGGTTGCGGGTGCGGGCCTGCTCGTAGTCGCACCAGCGCCGCCAGATCGCCTTCCCGGCGTTCAGGACCTCGTCGGCGAGCCGTGCGAACTCTTCGGTGGGCTTGTGGCGGCCGGACTCCACGTGGCTGACGTAGGACGGGTCGAAGCCCATGGCCTGGGCTAACGCCCGCTTGGACATGCCGCGTACCTCCCGCCACCGCGCCACCTCGGCCGCGAACACCTCGGCCGCCTGCTCGACGGTGATCTCCTCGCTGTGCGCGTTCATCGAAGTCCCGCCCCGCGTCACTTGTTGGTGAGCATAAATGAACCGTGAGTGATCCAAGTTCATCATCCCGTCACGGCTCACGTCGCCGGTTTCCTTCCTTCACCGACCCGGATCGACCCGTCCGGGCAGATGAGGGAGGCGACGCCCCATGCGCGTGCTGTACCTGCTGAACATTTCCAACCCCGACCGGCTGTCGGCGGATTCCGGCTGGATCTTCGCGGACCTGCTGGCCCCGGCCCTGGTCGACGCCGGGGCCGAGGTGACCGTCGCGGCACCGGCGGCGGCCGGGGACGCCCGCTGCCGCTTCCACCAGACCAAGGTGCCGGGCACGAAGTATCGGGCCCGGTTCTCGGCGGACATCGACGAACTGGTGGCGCTGATCCGGGACGAGCGACCGGATGTGGTGGTGGCCAACCAGATCGAGGAGGCCCCGGCGATCCGCACGGCCCTGCTGGAGGCCGGATCGGACGCCCTGCTCGCCGGGTACTGCCACTACCTGCCGTTCTCCTTTGCCGACGGCGGCCAGCTCCTGCTCGACCCCTCCCTGAATGACGCGGGACTCGGCATGCCCGTGCTGCTGGCGTTCGCCGCCGGCCTGGCCGCGTGCGACCGCGTGATGGTCCACTCCGCCACGGCCGCCTCCTGGGTGTCGGCCGCCGCTGCCCGGATGACCGTGGACCTGGGTGAGAAGCTGCGGGTGGTGCCCGCCCCCCCGCGACGAGCGCCTGGTCTGCGACTCCGCCACCGTCCGGCCCGCCTCCAGCACGGCGATCGGCATCTACAACCACCGGCTGTACGCGCACTACGGCACCGAGCGCTTCGTGGACCTGGCCCGCGACCTGGTCGCGTCCGGCACGGTCCGGCTGCGGGTGATGGACCTGTTCGGCCAGCGCCGGCCGGAGCGGAAGGGCCTGGACGACAGCCCGGAGAAGATGCGCGAGAAGCTCGCCGCCCTGCCGCACGTCCAGATCGTCTCCGACCGCGGCGACCGCGTCCGCTACAAGAATCTGCTGGCCGGCGCCCGCTTCGGCATCGCCCCGTTCCGGCCCGGCTGCCCTTGGTCGATGAGCGTGATCGACTGCCAGGGCATGGGCCTTCCGGTCATCTCGCCCCGACTGGGCTGGCTGGCCGAGCACATCGATCCGGAGCTGTGCTTCACCACTCCGGCCGAGGCGGTCGCTCTCGCCGAGCGCCTCGCCTCGGACGACGAGTTCCACGCCGTGCACGCCAAGCGAGCCCACGCCTCCACCACCGATTTCGCTCCGGCTCTGGTCGCTGCCCGCTATCTGGAGGCCATCTCGTGACCGACTTCGACGCCGTCTTCCTCTCCTACGACGAGCCGATGGCCGGCTCCCTGCACTCCCGGCTCCAGCGGACGCTCGGCGGCTCGGTCAAACGCCTGCACGGCGTGCACGGCATGCGCAGGGCCTACCGGCTGTGCGCCGAGGTCGTCGACCGTGAGCAGTTCTTCCTCTCCGACGGCGACTTCGCCATCGACCACGGCTTCGACGTGGCGGGCGTCGCACCGCTGGACGAAGGGGTGTCCATGAGGGTGTGGCGGGCGGTCAACGCGGTCAACGGCCTGACGTACGGCTACGGGGGGCTCAAGCTGATCCGCCGCAGTGCCCTGCGGGAGATGGGTGAGGCGGTGGACGTCCTCGCCGCCCTGCCCGGCCGCATCGAGTTCGCCCGGCACACCGCCGGGATCACCAGGTTCAACCAGAGTCCGTTCCACGCCTGGAAGGCGGGCTTCCGCGAGTGCGCGATGCTCACCCGTGGGAGCGAATACGGAATGCCCGACACCGACGCGCAAAGCCGCGTCGAGGCATGGACGTTGAGCCACAGCGGTGAGTTCGCCGCCTACGCGGCAGCCGGAGCCAGGGAGGGCGTGGTCTTCGCCCATCAAGCCGCCCGCGCACCGGAGCGGTTCGACTGCCTCAACGATCCCGACTGGCTGCGGCAGCGGTTCACCTTCGCCCACGGGGACCAGGCGGTGGCGGGATGACCGGCCCCCTCGTGCTCATCGAACCGTATGCGAGCCGACTGGGAGGACACCATCAGCGCACGCTGGTGGCCCTCGCCCAGGCCCGCCCCGGCAGCCTGGTCATCGCCCCGCATGGGATCGCGGTCGATGCGGTCAGCGCTCTGCGCGAAGCAGGCGCCCGGCTGGTCACCGGACGCACCGGGTGGGTGGCGGACGTTTTGCTGGCCGCTGCCGGGCTGGCGGCCGGGGTCTCCTCGGCCGGACAACGTCTGTTCCGGTCCCGCCGCTGGCCTCGCCGCCTGCGGCGACTGCCACACCAAATCACGCTCATCGCCCGCTGCCTCACCGAAGCGTCCACCCTGCGGGCTGCGCGCCGACTGGTATCCGACGCCGACGCGGTGGTGATCCTGACCGCGAGTGAAGCCCTGCACGGGGCCGCCGGCCTCTTGGGCGGTCAGCCGCATCTGCGTTTCGTTCACGAGACGGTCACCAGCGAAGACGCTGCCGTACGGCTGCTCGGGCGGCTCGCCCGCCGAGGCGAAGAGCGGGTGATCGCGGTCTGTCCGACACAGTCCGTCGCCGACCAGTTGGCCGCGTCCTTCCACGACCTGCCCGCCGTGGTCGGGGGCTTCGCGGTCGACGATGGTCACCGCCTGTCCGCTGCTGAACGTGGCGGCGGCCGGGCCGCGTTCGACATCCCCGCTGACGAGAGGGCCGTGTGTCTGGTGGGCGGCTGGTGGCCCTATAAGGACATCTCGGTGGTCAACGACGCTCTGGTCCGCGTAGGGGAGCCCTTGCACCTGGTGGTCACCGGTTCCCCGCTCGACGAAGGTGTCATTCAGGGTTGGCGAGCCCTGCCCGGCCTGCGGGTGCACTCCGTTCCCGGCCCGGTCAGCGAATCCGTGCTGCGGCTGATGTACGCCGCAGCTGACGTCGCGCTCGTCACCCGCCGCCCGGGTGCCGGTAAGGAATCCGGGCTCGTCATGGACGCCGCCCGCCTTGGCGTCCCTCTGATCGTCTCCGACCACGACAGCGCCCTCACCGCTCGTTTGCAAGGGCAGCCCTGGGCTCTCACGTTCCCTGCCGGAGACCCGGTCGCGCTCGCGGACGCACTGCGAACCGTCATCCGCCGTCCTCCTCCACGGCCCGGCTCCGAGGTCCCCGCCCTGCTGGGCATGCGGTCGGCGGCCGGGCAGGCCGACTTCCTCACTCGCGCCTTCTTCGCCCTGCGCACGAAGGAGTCCTGAATGCCGAGCGTGCCTCCCGCTTTGATCGCCGTCGTCGGCCCGGTCGAGCCGCACATGCTGGCCGCCTGGGTCCGTCACTACCGATGGCTGGGTGTCGAGCGGTTCCTGTTCGCCTTCCACTTTCCCGACCATGTCCCCGACGCCCGGCGGCATGAGCTCCAGGCCGCCGCCCGGGAGCTGGGCATCATCCCCACCGGCACCAGCGTCGGCCCGTGGCACGAGCACACCAACACCCGGCTTCGAGACACCTTGCGGCACCGGGCCGGGCCGGGCTGGCACCTGCTCGCAGATGCCGACGAGTTCCAGCAGTACCCCGCCCCGCTCGCCGAGGTGATCGCCCAGGCCGAGGAGTCCGGTCGTCACGTGGTCGGCGGGCTGATGCTCGACCGCGTCGCCCCGAGCGGACGCCTGACCGACTGGCGACCCGAAGGCGGGCTCGACCTCGCCTTTCCCCTCGGCGGCCACCTCACCCACCGACTCCTGCACGGTGACCCCAGGAAGATCGTCCTTGCCCGCCACAATGTGGTCGTGGCCTCCGGTAACCACCGGGCTCCCGGTCATCGGCCCGATGACGACCGCATCTGCGCCGTCCACCACTTCAAGTGGCGTTCGGGCGTCCTGGACGACCTTCGCCGTCGAGTCCAGCACTTCGCCTCGGGCACCTGGGAGGAGCGCACGCCGGCTGTCCGTGATGAGGCAAGCCGCCTGCTGACACACGTCGGCCGGAACGGCGGCGCGATCAACATCAGCGACCCGCGGTTCGCCTTCCGCCGGGTGAGCCTGGACCGGATGCCGTTCGGCTGGCCCGCCGAGGCTCGCGGCATCTTCACGAGCTGGCGGCCGTACACGCGAACCGGCCAGGACTGAGACAATTCCCTCTGCTCGCGCCCGCTCGCCCCGGAAGGGATGGCCACGTGCCCCTCGCCGTTCTCCTTGCCGGCCTGACCGGCTCTGGGAAGACCACCGTCGCCCAGGGCCTCGCCGGCCACGGCTTCACCCGGTTGTCCGTCGACGAGGAGGTCCACCGCCTGCACGGTCGCTACGGAGTGGACTATCCCGAGCACACCTACTTCGAGCGCGAACGTCCTGTCGTCGAGGCGATCCAGCAGAGGTTCGTCAAGGAGATCAGGGCGGGGAACGACGTCGTCCTCGACCACGGGTTGTGGCGCCGTGCCGAGCGCGACGCCTGGCGACAGGCCGCCCGCGACGCGGGCGGCCACCCCTTCGTCGTCTACCTGCCGGCTGACCGTGCCGAGCTGCTGCGGCGCCTGACCGAGCGCAACCGGCGTGAGGACGCCAACGCCCTCGCGGTCACCCCAGAAGCCCTCGACGACTTCTTCGCCCGATTCGACCCGCCTGGAGAGGGCGAGGAGATGATCGTCTACAGCGGAGACCTCGGCGTGCTCCTCGCAGCCTTGACAGCGGCCGACCACGCCGAGGGCTGAGCACGGTCTCAGGCCGACGGGAGATCACCGGGCGGGCTTCTGGCTCCCGCGCGCTGGGCCAACGCCGTGGGCCGCACGGGGTACCGCTGGTGCGAGGCCCCGCACCTCAGCGATCCGAGCGGAAGCACCCTCGGTGGTGCTTCGCCTGCGCGCCGCCTGAGCCCTCTTGTTCGGTTGAGCGGTGATGCGCCAGTTGAGGACCTCGGCCGGATGTTCGGCGCTGACAAGTTCCCTCTGGGCGGAGACCTCAGCCAGAAGATGGCGCGCGTTGTGGCCGTCGGTTTCCGCGCGGGCGAGGGTCGTGGTCAGCGCAGGCCAGGAGGGGTCGGCGAGGATCCGGTCGGCGTGGTCGGGGAGGGCGGCGCGGAGGTCCTGTTCAAAGTGGTGGGCGGTCTCGGGGCGTGGGGCGCGGCGGGTCAGGTCTGCCAGGACGGGTGTGGCGGCCTGCTGGTAGCCGGCTTGGAGGTGGCGGAGGGCTTCGTCGGCTGCTGCGGCTTGCTGTTGGTGGCCGCGTTGCTCGTGCCATTTGGCGGCGGCGCGGGCCAGGTGGACGGTGGCGAAGAGCAGGGCGATGGCGAGTCCGCCGGGTTCGTTGGAGGCGTAGGCGAGCTCCTTGGCGGCCGCGCGCAGGGCGTGGGCTGCTTGGTGGTCGGCGCGGGTGGCGGATCGGCGGGCGCGGTTGAAGGCCGAGGCGGCTGCGCGGAGCTCTGCGCGGTGCGGGCCGGGTGAGGCGCTGGCGATGTTGTAGAGGGCGTCGCCGAAGGCGGCGAGGTGGGCCTGGGCAGTGGCATCGTCGTCGGAGTCGAGGGCGGTGTGTGCCGTCTGTATCGCGGTGATGGTGTGCTGCCACGGCTCGGCGGGGTCTGCCGCGAACCGGGGGCGGTCGGCTTTCTCCTGGTCGGGGAGACGTTCGCGGAGGCGGTTGATGGAGAGGTCTGGGGCGAGCTTTGAGCCGCCGTACCAGACGGGGTCGCCGGCGCTGTTGGTGTCGCCGGGTGCGGCGAGGCTGTAGCCGATCACGTCGCCGCTCTCGGGGCCGAGGCGGGTCTTGATCTTGATGCCGAGGGACTGCAGCACGGTGAAGTAGTCGGCCTCGGTGTGTACGGCGGCGGCGACCGCGTACGCCCGCTCGCGCAGCCAGTGCCGTGCCGTCACCGCTTGGCCTTGGCGCTCGGCCTTGGCGCGTTCGGCGCCGGTGGGGGTGCGGGGCGCGGTGAGGTCAACGGACTTCAGGCGGCGCAGGCCGAACTCGGCCTCGATCCTGCGGCACTCCGCCTGAGCCCGTCGGCCGTCCTGGTGGGTGCGGGGGCGGCGTCCGTCGGCGCGGACGGTGGTCGCCATGATGTGGATGTGGTCGTCGGCATGACGCACCGCGATCCATCGGCAGGCCCTCTCGTCGCCGTCGGGGGCGATGCCCGTGGCGTGCACGACGCGGCGGGCGACCTCGGCCCACTCGGTGTCGGTGAGGTAGCGGTCACCGGGCGCGGTGCGGACCGGGCAGCGCCAGACGTGCTGCGGTGGCTTCTTGCCGCCGAGCTCGCGGATGCGGAGGCCGACGTGGTGGTCGAGTCGCCTGGCGAGCTGGGCGTAGGTGGCTGCCGGGTCGCGGCCGGGATCGGGAGCGCCGGCCATGTCCCAGGCGGCGACGATGTGGGGGGTGGTGTGCTCGTCGCGGCGGCCGGGGCCGAAGAGGTAGGCGATCAGTCCGCGGCTGTCGGAGCCGGTGGGGATATCAGGAACCATGAAGCGCGCCTTCCACGAGGAGCTGGTCCATGAGGTGGTAGCTGTTCTGTGCCGCTTGCTCGACGTGGTCGAGGACCGCTTCCGCTCGCTCGGGCACGGTCCCTCGGTTGATGGCTGCGGTGATCTGGTTGAGGTTGCTGCCGATGCGGTTGAGTGCGACCGTGTGCGCCTCGACGGCCTCGATCAGCGGGCGCAGAGGATCGTCCTCCGGGCTGCCGAGCATCCCTGCTGTGCCTCGTGCGACGGCCAGGGCCGCGTCCCCGACGAATCCGGCGAACCTCTGACCGCGCTGCTGAGCGGCGGCGCTGATCACCTGGACCGCGGTGCGCGTGAAGCGGATGGTCTTCTCCTGGTCGCGCTTCTCCACGGTGCGCTTGCGGTTCATCTGCGCGGGCAGGGCGGGGGCGTCGAGGTCCCGCCAGGAGGGCTGCTCGACGAGCGGTGGGGCATCGGCCGGCGTACGGCGAGGAGCGGAGTCGGCTGCAGGCTGGCAGGAGTCCTCGGCCACCTCCTCTTTCGGCTCGGGCGCCCCCTGGCGCTCGGCCTTGTCCTCCGCCGCCCCTGGGGCGGGGGCAAGCGCGGACGAAGCCTCGTTAGAGGCTCGTTCGCTCCAGCTTGCTGCTGGTCGTCGGGTGAGCCTGAAGAGCTTCCTGCGGCGACGGGAGGTGGTGTCGTCAGCGTTGGATTCGGGCATGGTGGTGCTCCGTGAGTCGTGAGGGGTGGTGTCGTCGCCTCCGTCGCCTCCGTCGCATGGCTGGTCAGCACAGGTACGGAGAGAGCCGCTGCTACGGGGTGATCCGTAACGGCGAGGAGATCCGTCCCCGCGCTGACCTGCGCGGGGACGGATGCGACGGATCGCTACGGTTCGGGTGTCAGCGAGCAGGCCGGGGGCTTCCCGGTCCGATGGGCGGGCCGGTGGGGAGCGACCCGCACGGAGGGGCAGGTGGCTTGCCCCGGGTGAGGCCGGTCGGTTGCTCGGTGGATGCTGCCGGTTGGCCGGAGTCAGGGCAGTAGCGGGCCCAGGCGTCCACGAACTGGTTGCGGGCGTACGCCTTGGCCTGCCTGCCGTTCTCGAACCGGTGGTTGGCCGGGCTGATGCCGAAGTCCCTGAGCAGGTTCGCCAGGTGGTAGGCGTTGAGCCCCTTGGTGCCGTACTCCGCCCACGGAGCCTCGGCGTCCTGGATCAGCACGGCGAGCAGGTCCTGGCTGCGCAGAGCCTCCCTGCCGCCCTCCTGATCGAAGACACGGCGGATGTCCCGCAGCAGCCGCGTCTTCAGGGTCGTCTGCTCGTCCTGCACCACCTCGTTGCGCGTCATCGCCAGACAGGCGGCACGAGCCCGCGCGGGCCAGTGTCCACCGGCGAGATCGGCGACGATGACCAGCGGTTCCCAGGTGTCGGCGGGACGGTCCTCGACGGGCATCTTCGGCACATCGCGAGCGAGGCGGGTGAGCGCATCACCGACAACGCGCTCCGGCTACACCTCGTACCAGTGTTGGGGGCCCGGTCCATGGCGGCGATACGCCGCAACGACATACAGGTGCTCTTCAAGCGCCTGTCCGACCAGCTCGGCCCCGGCAGTGTCCGGAACGTCCACGACGTCCTCGTGCGCGTGATGGCGGCGGCCGTGGACGACAAGGTCATCGCCTCCAGCCCGTGCCGCCGGATCACCCTCCCGGCCATGCCGGACGAGGAGGTCACCCCGCCCACGGTCGAGCAGGTTGAGGCGATGGCGCGGGTGATGCCGCCGTACATCCGCGCGGCGATCGTCACCCTCGCTGGATCAGGGCTGGGCATCGGCGAGCTGCTCGGCCTGAAGGTATCGGACGTCGACTTCAAGGCCGGCATCATCCGCGTCGAGCGGCAGCGGCTGCAGTCCGGGAGGATCGGCCCGCCGAAGACCGCTAAGTCCCGCCGCACGGTTCCCGTCGGCGAGGTCGTCACCGACGCGCTCCTCGCGCATCTCGCCGCGCGTCCGTCAGGGAGTGGCTGTTCACCATGGAGGAGGGGGAGCCGCTCAACTACCGGCGGTGGAAGACCGAGTGGAACGGGGCTCGCAAGGCGCTCCAGGCAGGCGCTAACAGGGTGGCCGAGCGGGAAGGCCGTAAGGCCGTCGAGCTGCCGCACATGGTCACCCACGACCTGCGGCACTTCTACGCCTCCGCGCTCATCGCCGGCGGCGCGAGCGTCAAGCAGGTGCAGCTCGGCCTCGGCCACGCGTCCGCCGTCATCACGCTGCGGATCTACGCGCACCTGTGGCCGGGCGAAGAAGACCGCACCCGGTCCGTCGTGGACGCCGTGCTCGGCGGCCTGCGGACCGGGTGCGGACCGGTAGGAAGCCTGACCGGCGAAATCGCAGGTCAGACGGCCTAGCCAAAGATCAGGCCTTCTTCGTCTCCCAGAAGATCTTGTCGATCTGGGCGATGTAGTCCAGGGCCTTCTGGCCCGTCGCCGGGTCGGTGGAGGCCTTGGCGGCGGAGAGGGCCTTCAGGGTGTCGTTGACCAGTTGGCTCAGCTCGGGGTACTTCTCGAAGTGCGGAGCCTTGAAGTAGTCGCTCCACAGGACCGAGACGTGGTGCTTGGCCAGCTCGGCGCGCTGCTCCTTGATGACGGTGGCGCGCGTCTGGAAGTGCGGGTCGTCGTTGCCGGCCATCTTCTCCTGGACGGCCTTCACCGACTCCGCCTCGATGCGGGCCTGGGCCGGGTCGTACACGCCGCAGGGCAGGTCGCAGTGCGCGCTGACCTTGACCGTGGGGGCAAACAGGCGGGAAAGCATGGAGCGTTCCTTCCTCGTGATCGTCTTCTCAGGTGCGACATTACTCCGTGCAAGGCTTGTTTTCCCGAGTGCCCCCTGGGGCTTAGGACAAAAGTCCAGGGTCAGACTGAGACTGGTACAGGACTGAGACTGGTACGGGAACGGACGGGGGAGGCGCCGAGGATGCCGGAGCCGTCGCAGGAGAGCGAGCGCAGGGCCGCCGTGCTGCCCTTCGGGCTGGCCGAGGTGACCGGGCCCTCCATGACGCCGACGCTCGCCCACGGGGACCGGCTCGTCGTGCACTACGGGGCCCGTGTCCGGCCGGGCGACGTCGTCGTCCTGCGCCATCCGTTCCAGCAGGACCTGCTGGTGGTCAAGCGCGCCGCCGAGCTGCGCGAGGGCGGCTGGTGGGTGCTCGGCGACAACCCGTACGCGGGCGGCGACAGCACCGACTACGGGAGCGTGCCCCGGGAGCTGGTCCTGGGGACCGTGCGGTTCCGCTACCGGCCGCGCGGGTCCGGTCACCGCTCGCCGCTGGCGCTGGTGCGCTGGGCGCTGTCGGCGGCCAGGCCCGTGCTCGCCGACCGGTCGGCCTCCAGGCGCTTGCGGGCCCGGTAGGCGGCCACGTTGGCGCGGGTGGCGCACCGGTCGGAGCAGTAGCGGCGCGAGCGGTTGGTCGAGGTGTCCAGGTAGGCGTTGCGGCAGGGGGCGGCCTCGCACAGGCCGAGGCGGTCCACGCCGTACTCGGTCAGGTGGAAGGCCAGGCCCATCGCCGCGATGGCGGCGTAGCCGGCGGTCGCGTTGGACGGGTGGTCGGCCAGGTGCATGTGCCACAGCGGGCGGCCGTCGTCGTCGCGGTGGTCGTGCCCGGAGACCTGCGGGCTCACCGGGAATTCCAGCAGCAGCGAGTTCAGCAGGGCCACCGCGAGGGTCTCGTCGCCCTGGTCGGCCGCGTCGAACACCGCGCGCAGCCGGGAGCGCACCGAGCGGAAGCGCGTGACGTCCGTGTCGGTGGCGCGGCGGGCCGCCGAGGCGTTGGCGCCGAACAGGTCGCGGACCGCCTCCACCGACGTCAGGTCGTCCTTGCCCCGGGCCGGCTCCTCGGTGTTGACGAGGCGTACGGCATAGTCCGAGTAATAGGCCAGTTCCACTTGTAGTCCTTACTGAGACGTTCTATGGTCTGGAAAGCGGTCGGGTAACAGACGGTCGCGCTTTCAGGGTATTACGCGACGGGGCTCAGGGGAGTCAGCGATGACGCACACGAGGATGACGCGCACGCGCACGGACGCCACCGCGGCGGGCGCGGACTGGCGGACGTGGCAGGAGAGCTGGGACCGCCAGCAGGAGTGGTACATGCCCGACCGCGAGGACCGTTTCCGCATCATGCTCGACATGGTCGAGGCGCTGGCAGGCACGGCGCCGCGCGTCCTCGACCTGGCCTGCGGCACCGGCAGTATCACCGCGCGCCTGCTCGACCGCTTCCCCGGCGCGACCAGCACCGGCGTCGACCTCGATCCGGCGCTCCTCGCCATCGCGCGCGGCGCCTTCGAGGGCGACGAGCGCGCGGCCTTCGTGACCGCCGACCTCAAAGACCCCGCCTGGCCGGCGAAGCTGCCGTACGACTCCTACGACGCCGTGCTGACCGCCACGGCCCTGCACTGGCTGCACGCCGACCCCCTCGCGGCCCTCTACGGCCAGGTCGCGGAACTGGTCCGCGACGGCGGTGTCTTCATGAACGCGGACCACATGCCCGACGAGACCACCCCCAGGATCAACGCGGCCGAACACGCCCAGCGGCACGCCCGGATGGAGCAGTCCAAGCGGGACGGCGTCCTGGACTGGGCCCAGTGGTGGCGGCTGGCCGCCGAGGACCCGGCGCTGGCCGGGCCCACGGCCCGCCGGTTCGAGATCTACGGCGAGCACGCCGACGGGGACATGCCGTCGGCCGCCTGGCACGCGCGCACGCTGCGCGAGAAGGGCTTCGCCGAGGCGCGGCCGGTGTGGTGCTCGCCGTCGGACACGCTGCTGCTCGCGGTGAGGTGACGCGGGCCGCCGCGCCGAGGGGCGGTGCGCGGACCCGAAACGGTCCGCGCACCGCCCCCGCGCGTGAGCGGCTACAGCACCTTGGACAGGAACGAGCGCGTGCGCTCGTGCTGCGGGTCGGTCAGCACGTCCCGCGGACGGCCCGACTCGACCACCACGCCGTCGTCCATGAAGACCAGGCTGTCGCCGACCTCGCGGGCGAAGCCCATCTCGTGGGTGACCACGACCATCGTCATGCCGGACTCGGCGAGGTCGCGCATGACGTCGAGGACGTCGCCCACCAGCTCCGGGTCCAGCGCCGAGGTCGGCTCGTCGAACAGCATCAGCTTCGGGTCCATGGCCAGCGCACGGGCGATGGCCACCCGCTGCTGCTGGCCGCCGGAGAGCTGCGAGGGGTAGTACCCGGCCCGGTCGGCCAGGCCCACGCGCTCCAGAAGCCGCATCGCCCGCTCCCGCGCCTCGCCCTTGGCCATGCCCTTGACCTGCACCGGCGCCTCGACGACGTTCTCCAGCGCGGTCATGTGCGGGAACAGGTTGAAGCGCTGGAAGACCATGCCGATGTCCCGGCGCTTCAGGGCGACCTCGCGGTCGCGCAGCTCGTGGAGCCGGTCGCCCTGCTGGCGGTAGCCGACGAGGTCGCCGTCGACGTACAGCCGGCCCGCGTTGATCTTCTCCAGGTGGTTGATGCAGCGCAGGAAGGTGGACTTGCCGGAGCCGGAGGGGCCGATGAGGCAGAACACCTCGCCCGGTCTGACCTCCAGGTCGATGCCCTTGAGCACCTCGACCTGACCGAAGGACTTGTGCACGCCCTCGGCCCTGACCATCGCGGCGGCGGCGCCGTCCGCGGCGCCCTCCTGCTGGGGTAGCTCCTCGGTCATGCCGCGGCCTTCCTGCTGGAGAAGGACGTCAGATGCGCCCTGACGTTCTGCCACGGCGTCGGCGGCAGGCTGCGGCTGGAGCCGCGGGCGTAGTACCGCTCGATGTAGTACTGGCCCACGCTCAGCACGGAGGTCATGATCAGGTACCAGGCGGCGGCGAGGAAGTACATCTCCACCGGGGCGCCGGAGACCTGGCCGATGTCCTGGGCGTAGCGGAACAGCTCCGGGTACTGGACGGCCGCCACCAGGGAGGTCGTCTTCAGCATGTTGATGACCTCGTTGCCGGTCGGCGGCACGATCACCCGCATCGCCTGCGGGATGACGATCCGGCGCAGCGTCCTGCCGTGGCTCATGCCCAGCGCGTGGGCGGCCTCGGTCTGGCCCTCGTCGACGGCGAGCAGCCCGGCGCGGCAGATCTCCGCCATGTAGGCCGCCTCGTTCAGGCCCAGGCCGAGCAGCGCCGTCAGCAGCGGCGTCATGAAGTTCGACCAGTAGTCCTTGTAGAACGGCATCAGGTCGACGTACTCGAAGACCAGGCCCAGGTTGAACCAGAGGAAGAGCTGGACCAGGACCGGGGTGCCGCGGAAGAACCAGATGTAGAACCAGGCGATGGCCGAGGTCACCGGGTTCTTCGACAGGCGCATCACCGCCAGGACGATGCCCCCGGCGATGCCGATGAGCATCGACAGGACGGTCAGCAGCAGGGTCTTGCCGACGCCGGTGACGATCCGGTGGTCGAAGAAGTAGTCGGGGACGGCATGCCAGTTGATCTTTCCCTGGCCGAACGCGTAGACGATCGCGACGAGGACGGCGATGGCGACGAGGGCGGTCGCGTACCGCCCGTAGTGCCGGACCGGGATCGCCTTGACGGTCTCGGGCCGGGCCGGGGGCGCGTCCTCGGGACCCGCCGTCGTGTCTATGTCAGCACTCACGGGTGAAGCCTTTCAGCGGCCGCTCGGGCGCGGTCACTTGCCGCCGTTGACGACGGACTCCTTGACGGCGCCGTCCTGGGCGCCCCACTTCTGGAGGATCTTCTGGTACTCGCCGTTCTTGATGATCGCGTTCATCGCGGCCTGGAGCGCGTCGCGGAGCTGGGTGCTGCTCTTGCCGACGGCGATGCCGTACGGGGCGGCCTCGACCTGGTCGCCGACCACCTGGAAGTCCTTGCCGCCGCCGGAGGTCTTCACCGCGTACGCGGCGACCGGGAAGTCCGAGGAGGCCGCGTCCGCGCCGCCCGAGCGCAGCCGGGTCTGGGCCTGCTGGTCGTCGTCGAACGCCTCGATGGTGATCTTCTTGCCGCTCGGACACTTCTTCGTCTCGCTCTTGGCGAGGTCCTCCGAGACGGTGCCGCGCTCCAGGGCGATCTTCTTGCCGCACAGGTCGGACCAGGAGGCGATGCCGCCGGTGTCCCCCTTGCGGGTGTAGATGGAGACGCCCGCGGTCAGGTAGTCGACGAAGTCGACGCCCTCGCCGACCTTTTTGCCCGTGGTCGGGTCGACGCCCTGCTGACGGCTCTTGTTGTCGGTCATCGCGGACATGGCGATGTCGTAGCGGTTGGAGCGGATGCCGGTGAGCAGCGCGTCGAAGGTGCCGTTCTGGAACTCGAAGGTGACGCCGAGCTGCTTGCCGAGGGCGGCGGCGACGTCGGGGTCCAGACCGACGACCTTGCCCGAGCCGTCCTTGAACTCGACCGGCGCGTACGCGATGTCGGAGCCGACCTTGACGACGCCCTTGTCGCGGACGGACGCCGGCAGCTTGCCGGCGAGCGGGGCGCCGGTGGACGCGCCGCCGGACGACGCGCCCGCGGAGGACGTCTTCTTGTCCGTGGTCTGGTCACCGCAGCCGGTGAGCAGCAGCGCGCCCGCGACCGCGATGGCGCCGACCGCGGCCAGACGGGTGTGCGCGGCGGTGGTGCGGCGGGTGGAGCCTGCGGTCATGGTGGGTTCCTCCGGCGGATCGGTGGAGCTGCCGATGGGGTCGGCGCGTGCACACCCTCGGGTGTCGCGACCCCGTGTGGTTGACGCATCTTGCCATTCGGGCAGGTCCGTTCAGGGGACCTGCGATGTCAAAATCGGATAACGGGCGGCCTGTGAGCCGCTGCCGTTCGGCCTGTCGGCGCCGCGCCGTCTCACGTGCTCTCGCGGGCGCCTTCTCCGCCGGAGGATCTCCGGCTTCCTCCCGCCGTGCGGCCGACCGGGTCATGGCGTACGGGTGAATGCGCGGCCCCGTCGAGCCGTCGGCCGGGACTTGTCCCCATATCGCGCCAGGTGTCGGCGCCCTGTCATGTGACCTTGGCGGTATGGACTCGTCGTCGGCCCCGTTCGTCCGGTAAGAAGGTTCTTTACACCCCTCATCCGGGGCTTCAGGGCGCGTGTGCGGCGCGCCCGTCGCGTACGGCCCGAACGCATCGCTCATGGGGTCGCACGCGGTCCCGCCCACCCCTCACCAGGAGTGGCCACCCTCTCACCATGAACGATTAAGGGGTAAAACCAAGTGGCAGCGGAGATCGTCAATCCTCGCAGCGACGGCGGCACGGACCGGGACGGCGGGGCAGAGCCGCTCGACTCCTTCGATCCGGCGTTCGCGCTGCACCGTGGCGGCAAGATGGCAGTGCAGGCCACCGTGCCGGTCCGTGACAAGGACGACCTGTCCCTGGCGTACACGCCCGGCGTCGCGCGGGTGTGCACCGCCATCGCCGAGCAGCCGGACCTGGTCAACGAGTACACGTGGAAGTCGTCCGTGGTCGCCGTCGTGACCGACGGGACGGCCGTGCTCGGCCTCGGGGACATCGGACCCCACGCCTCCCTTCCGGTGATGGAGGGCAAGGCGATCCTGTTCAAGCAGTTCGGCGGCGTGGACGCGGTGCCGATCGCCCTCGACTGCACCGACGCCGACGAGATCGTCGAGACCGTGGTGCGCCTGGCGCCGTCCTTCGGCGGCGTGAACCTGGAGGACATCTCGGCGCCGCGGTGCTTCGAGATCGAGCGCAAGCTCCAAGAGCGGCTGGACATCCCGGTCTTCCACGACGACCAGCACGGCACCGCCGTGGTGACGCTGGCGGCGCTGCGCAACGCGGCGCGGCTGAGCGGGCGGGGGATCGGCGAGCTGCGCGCCGTCATCTCCGGCGCGGGGGCGGCGGGCGTCGCCATCGCCAAGATGCTCGTCGAGGCCGGCATCGGGGACGTCGCGGTGGCCGACCGCAAGGGCGTCGTGTCCTCCGGCCGGGCCGACCTGACGCCGGTCAAGCGCGAGCTGGCCGAGTTCACCAACAAGGCGGGGCTGAGCGGGTCCCTGGAGGACGCGCTGGCCGGCGCCGACGTCTTCATCGGCGTCTCCGGCGGCACGGTCGCGGAGTCGGCGGTGGCGGCGATGGCCGAGGGCGCCTTCGTCTTCGCCATGGCCAACCCGAACCCCGAGGTGCATCCGGAGGTCGCGCACAAGTACGCGGCGGTGGTGGCCACCGGCCGCTCGGACTACCCCAACCAGATCAACAACGTCCTGGCGTTCCCCGGCATCTTCGCCGGCGCGCTCCAGGTGCGGGCGTCGCGGATCACCGAGGGAATGAAGATCGCGGCGGCCGAGGCGCTGGCCGGGGTCGTCGGGGACGACCTGGCCGCGGACTACGTCATCCCGTCACCGTTCGACGAGCGGGTCGCCCCCGCGGTGACGGCGGCGGTCGCGGCGGCCGCCCGCGCGGAGGGCGTGGCCCGGCGCTGACGCGCACGCGGACGTGAACGGCAGGGCCCCACCTGGGCGGGTGGGGTCCTGCCGCATGGGGGGGGGTGCCCGGCGGGGCGGGGCCTGCCAGGCGGCGCGGGGCCTGCCGGCCTGGTGGGGTCTGCTCGGCCGGGTGGGGCCCTTCGGCGTGCCGGGGCCGTCAGGGGCGGCGCCGGGCGGGCTGAGCGGTCCACTGCGGGCGGTGCCGGACTCCCGGGTCGCTGGGGGCGAGGCCGGGCCCGCTGGGGGCGGTGCCGGTTCCCCGGGCCGTCGCACGCGGACGTGAGCGGCAGGGCCCCACCCCCGGGCGGGTGGGGTCCTGGCGCATGCCGGTGCGATTCGGCGCCGGGCGGTGCGCGAGTCCGGCGGGCGGCTTGGCAGGGGGCGGGGGGCCTGGGCCCGTTGTCCGGGAGCGCGGGTCTGGTGCGGGCGGCTTGGCAAGAGGGTGTGTGTCACAGGGGTCGCTGGTTCCGTGAGCGTGGGAGCGCCCCTATCGTCAAGGTCATGTTCGCTGTCTACGCCGCCCGAATCGACCGCGACCGGCCGCTGAACGGCCTGGAGTCGGGGGAGCGTCCCGCCCCCGAGGCCCGCCCCGGCTGGAGCACCGTCGACGTCAAAGCCGCCTCCCTGAACCACCACGACCTCTGGTCGCTCAAGGGCGTCGGCCTGTCCGAGGACAGGCTGCCGATGATCCTCGGCTGCGACGCCGCAGGCGTCGACGAGGACGGCAACGAGGTCGTCCTGCACTCCGTCATCGGACAGAGCGGCCACGGGGTCGGGCCCTTCGAGCCCCGCTCCATCCTGACCGAGCGCTACCCGGGGACCTTCGCCGAGCAGGTGGCCGTACCGACCTGGAACGTCCTGCCCAAGCCCGAGGGGCTGTCCTTCGAGGAGGCCGCCTGCCTTCCCACGGCCTGGCTCACCGCCTACCGCATGCTCTTCACCAACGCCGGGGTGCGCCCGGGGGACTCCGTCCTCGTCCAGGGGGCCGGCGGCGGCGTCGCCACGGCCGCCATCGTGCTCGGCAAGGCGGCGGGGCTACGGGTCTTCGCTACCAGCCGGGACGAGGCGCGGCGCAAGCGGGCCGTGGAACTCGGCGCGGTGGAGGCCCTGGAGGCGGGCGCGCGGCTGCCGCAGCGGGTGGACGCCGTGATCGAGACGGTCGGCGCGGCCACCTGGTCGCACTCGGTGAAGTCGCTGCGCCCCGGCGGCACGCTCGTCATCTCCGGCGCCACCAGCGGCGACCGGCCCTCGCACGCCGAACTGACCCGGATCTTCTTCCTGGAGCTGAAGGTGGTCGGCTCGACCATGGGAACCAAGGACGAACTGGAGGACCTGCTCTCCTTCTGCGCCGCCACCGGCGTCCGCCCGGTCATCGACGAGGTGCTGCCCCTCGACCGGGCCCGCGAGGGCTTCGAACGCCTGGAGTCGGGCGACCAGTTCGGCAAGATCGTGCTCACCGCCTCCTGAGCGCCGCTGCCCCTGACCTGCCACTGTCAACCCGAGTTGACGTGACCGGCCCTGTCAATGTAAGTTGACGTCATGACCGAAGCGACGGACCTCGCCGAGCGCGCGGGCGACCGCGACCCGCGGATCGGGCTGCGCGCCGTGGCCGCGCTGCGCCGACTGCTCGAACAACTTGAAGCGGTGCAGGTGCGCAGCGCACGCAACCAGGGCTGGTCCTGGCAGGAGATCGCCGCCGAACTCGGCGTCAGCAGGCAGGCTGTGCACAAGAAGTACGGGAGGCAGTGATGTTCGAACGATTCACGCAGGACGCCCGGTCCGTCGTCCGGGGGGCGGTCGGCCACGCCGAGGACTCGGGCGCGCGCGTCGTGGACGCCGAGCACCTGCTGCTCGCCCTGCTCGACCGGGAAGCGAGCCGCGCGTCCTTCGCGCTGGCGGCGCTCGGGCTCGACCGGCACAAAGACGCGGTCCGCGGCGAGCTGCGCGCGGCGCGGCGCCGGGCCGGGCTGTCTCGGGCCGAGACCGACGCGCTCGCCGGCCTCGGCATCGACGTCTCGGAGATCGTCTCGCGGGTGGAGGAGGCGCACGGCGTCGGGGCGATGTCCGGCGACCGGCCGGGCAAGGGCTGGTGGACCGGCCGCCGCGCCTTCGGCCGCGGCGCCAAGGAGACCCTGGAAGGCGCCCTGCGCGCGGCGGTGTCCCTCCACGACCGGCACATCGGCGACGAGCACATCCTCCTCGCGCTGACCGCCCGCCCCGGCCTGCCCGCCGAGATCCTGGCCGACCACGGCGTCACGCACGCCGCCCTGACCCGCGTCCTCCACGGCGACACGCGAGCGGCCGGCTGACAGGCTCCGGCCGCCGGGCTCCGCCGCCGGGCATCCGATACGCCGCCTCGGGGTCCGGGCCACGCCCGGCGTCGAGCGGCGGCCGGGATCCGGGGCGCGCTCGCCCGCCGCGGCGCGTCAGGGTGTCGGGCTGCGCAGTACCGCGGCGATCCGGGCCGCTGCCGCTGACAGGTGGCCGCGGGCGTCGTGTACCTGGTCCGCGCTCACCCCGTGGTCGCGGGCCGCGTCGCGGATGTCGTCCCGGAAGCGGTCCAGCAGCCGGTCCAGGTCGCGTGCGGGGTCGCCAGTGGAGTCCTCGTGCGACCAGGCCGGTTCGTACTCCGCCGGGAAGTCCCCCGGGGAGAACGTGTACCGCGCGCCCGCGGCCTCCGTCCCGCCCACGGTGTCCGTGCCGCCCGCCGGACGGCCGAAGCCGAGGTTGCCGCCCAGATCCTTCCCGAAGTCCTTGCCGAACTCGCCGAACTCCTTGGCCAGTTGGGTGAGGCCCTCGCGCACCCCCGTGGGCCAGTCGCCGTGCGCGAAGTGGTCCTGCACCTGGTCCTGCACGTGCCGGGCGATGCGCTGGAACTCCTCCTGCGCCTGCGTCCGCACCCGGTCCTGCGCCTCCCGGGCCTGGCGCCGGGCCCGCTGCGCCTCCTCGCGGGCGCGGCGGCTCTCGTCCTTCGCCCGCCGGGCCTGCTCCTTCCACTCCTGCTTGACCCGGCGCATCTCCTCCTTGGCGGTGCGCCACGCTTCCTTGTCGTCGGCCCCGTCCGCGGCGGCGCGGCCGGAGCCCTGCCGGGCCTCGGAGGCGGCCGCGCGCATCTCGCGCCGCAGATCGCCCGCGGCGCCGCGCACGTCGGCCCGGATCTCGGCGGCCAGTTCGGCGACCGACTCGCGGATCTCCAGCTCCAGATCGGCCAGTTCACCGCTGCGGTCGGCCAACTCGGCGCGGCCCGCGTCCGTGATGGCGTACACCTTGCGGCCGCCCTCGGTGGTGTGCGTGACCAGGCCCTCGGCCTCCAGCTTGGCGAGGCGGGGGTAGACGGTGCCCGCCGAGGGCGCGTACAGCCCCTGGAAGCGCTCCTCCAGCAGGCGGATCACCTCGTAGCCGTGGCGCGGGGCCTCGTCGAGCAGCTTGAGCAGATACAGGCGCAGGCGGCCATGGGCGAAGACGGGGGGCATGTCAGAGCACCTTCTTGCCGGTCGTGCCGTCGGTCGTGCCGTCGGCGGGGCCTTCGGGTCCGGTGGGGCCGGCGGCGGAGCCGGCGTCCCAGGCCGCGTCCTCCGCGGGCGGGCGGCGCAGCAGGGCGATGGAGCCGGAGACCGTCGTGGCCTTCAGCTTGCCGTGGCCCGTGCCGAGGCGGCCGGTGATGCGCTTGGCGCCCCACTGCCCGCTCACCCGCAGATCCTCGAAGGCGCTGGACACCGAGCCGCTCGCGGTGTTGGCCTCCACCTCCGTGTCCGCCGGGTGGGGCAGACGGATGGCGATCTCACCCGAGACGTTGGTCAGGCTCACGTCCGTGGCGCGGCCCGCGGGATCCAGGTCGACGATCATCGACCCGCTGACCGAGTCCGCCCGCACCGAGGCGCCGGCGCCCTCCACCACCGTCAGGTCGCCGGAGACCGAGTGGAACCGCAGATCCCCGGAGAGGGCCTGCACCTCCACGCTCCCCGACACGGTGTCCGCGCGGACCGGGCCGGTGACGCCCACCAGAGTGGCGTCCCCATGGACGCCCTTGACGTCCGTGTGCCCGTCCATCCCGGAGACCATCGCGGCGGCGCCGATCACGCCGACCTCGACGCGCGCGCTCGCCGGGACGGCCAGGGAGATGTCGGCGCTGCGCCGCCAGGTCTTGCGGTCGAGCCAGGTGAGGAAGCCCTTCCAGGGCAGGTCCTCGTAGGCCACCGTCAGCACCCCGCCGCGCTGGCTGACCACCAGGGGCGGACCCGTGAGGGCGGAGACCTCCAGGCGAGCGGAACTCTCGTCGGTGCCTACGACGTTCACCGTTCCGTTGACCACGCGGACGTGAAGCTCGGTCACGGGCTCGTCGAAGGTGAGCTTGCTGGGCTCGCCCACGGACCACTCGGACATGGTGCGTACCTCCTCGTACGGGGCTGAACGGGGCTGAAGGCGGCGGTGCGGTGCGGAACGTGGCGGGGCACGACCGGAGAGCGTCAGGACACGCACTATCGCGTTCTCTGTCACACACGATATATCGCGGATACGGAAAGTCAAGAGCCAACGCGAAAGGGCGCCCCGCGGGGCGCCCCTCATCGGCCTCGGCCTGCTCGCCGTGTGCCGGCTACACGTCGTGCTCTCAGTCCGCGGCTGGTCCTGTCCTCGGCTGGTCCTCGGCTAGTCCTCGTCGTCCAGCCGCGCCAGCCACGTCGCCAGCCGCTCCACCGGCACCTCGAAGTCCGGATTGAGATCGACGAACGCGCGAAGCTGCTCGGCCAGCCACTCGAAGGTGACCTCCTCCTCGCCCCGCCGCTTCTCCAGCTCTTCGATGCCCCGGTCAGTGAAGTACATGAGGTCAAGGATAAGTGCGCACAGACGGCCGGGCCGCACCCCCGTACTGGGGATGCGGCCCGGCCGCCGGTGACAGGCGCCGACAACGCGCCGACGACGCCTGGGACGCCGCTTACGCCTCGAACACCTCGCGCGCGAGCTGCTCCTGCTCGGCCTGGTGCCGCTTGGCGGAGCCCACGGCCGGGGACGAGCTGTGCGGACGGGAGATGCGGCGCAGGCGCTCGCCGTGCGGCACGTCCGCGCCGACCGCCAGGTCCAGGTGGTCGATCAGGTTGAGCGCGATGAACGGCCAGGCGCCCTGGTTCGCCGGCTCCTCCTGGGTCCAGAGGTACTTCTCGGCGTTCGGGTACTTCTTGATCTCCGCCTGAAGCTCGGCGCCGGGCAGCGGGTACAGCCGCTCGATGCGGATGATCGCCGTGTCCGTGGCGCCGCGCCTCTTCCGCTCGGCGTCCAGGTCGTAGTAGACCTTGCCCGCGCAGAAGACGACCTTGCGCACCGCGTTCGGGTCGACCGACTCGTCGCCGATGACCGGGCGGAACTGGCCCGTGGTGAACTCCTCCGCCTTCGAGGCCGCGGCCTTCAGGCGCAGCATCGACTTCGGGGTGAAGACGACCAGCGGCTTGTGGTGCGGGTTGTGCACCTGCCACCGCAGGAGGTGGAAGTAGTTCGACGGCAGGGTCGGCATGGCGACCGTCATGTTGTTCTGCGCGCAGAGCTGGAGGAACCGCTCCGGGCGGGCCGAGGAGTGGTCCGGGCCCTGGCCCTCGTAGCCGTGCGGGAGCAGCAGGGTGACGCCGGAGGTCTGGCCCCACTTCTGCTCGGCGGAGGAGACGAACTCGTCCAGGACGGTCTGGGCGCCGTTGACGAAGTCGCCGAACTGCGCCTCCCACATCACGAGCGCCTCGGGCCGGGCCAGCGAGTAGCCGTACTCGAAGCCCATGGCCGCGTACTCGGACAGCAGCGAGTCGTAGACGTTGTACCGGGCCTGGTCCTCGGACAGGTACAGCAGCGGGGTGAAGTCCTCGCCCGTCTCGCGGTCGATGATCACCGCGTGCCGCTGGCCGAAGGTGCCGCGGCGGGAGTCCTGGCCGGACAGCCGGACCGGGACGCCCTCCAGCAGCAGCGAGCCGATGGCCAGGGTCTCGCCCATGCCCCAGTCGATCGTGCCGTCCTCCACCATGGCCGCCCGGCGCTGGAGCTGCGGCAGCAGGCGCGGGTGGACGGTGATGTGGTCCGGCACGTTGACCTGGGACTCGGCGATCCGCTTGACGACCTCGGCGGACACGGCCGACGGGACCGGCACCGGGAAGCCGTCCAGCGGCTCCTCGGAGTCGCCGGCGGCGGGCTGCGAGGTGGCCTCGCGGACCTCGGTGAAGACCTTCTCGAGCTGGCCCTGGTAGTCCTGGAGCGCCTGCTCGGCCTCTTCCAGCGTGATGTCGCCCCGGCCGATCAGCGACTCGGTGTAGAGCTTGCGCACCGAGCGCTTCTTGTCGATCAGGTCGTACATCAGCGGCTGGGTGAAGGCCGGGTTGTCCGACTCGTTGTGACCGCGACGGCGGTAGCAGATGAGGTCGATCACCACGTCCTTGTTGAACGCCTGGCGGAACTCGAACGCCAGCCGCGCGACCCGGACGACGGCCTCGGGGTCGTCGCCGTTCACGTGGAAGATCGGGGCCTCGATCATGCGGGCTACGTCGGTGGCGTACATCGAGGAGCGCGAGGACTCCGGGGCGGCGGTGAAGCCGACCTGGTTGTTGATGACGATGTGCACCGAGCCGCCGGTGCGGTAGCCGCGGAGCTGCGACATGTTCAGGGTCTCGGCCACCACGCCCTGGCCCGCGAAGGCCGCGTCGCCGTGGATCGCCACCGGCAGGACGGTGAAGTCCGTGCCGCCCTTGTTGATGATGTCCTGCTTGGCGCGGGCGACGCCCTCCAGGACCGGGTCGACGGCCTCCAGGTGGGAGGGGTTGGCGACCAGCGAGACGTTGATCTGCTCGCCGTCCAGGCCGGTGAAGGTGCCCTGGGCGCCCAGGTGGTACTTCACGTCGCCGGAGCCGTGCATCGACTTCGGGTCGAGGTTGCCCTCGAACTCGCGGAAGATCTGCGCGTAGGACTTGCCGACGATGTTGGCCAGCACGTTCAGCCGGCCGCGGTGGGCCATGCCGACGACGACCTCGTCCAGGCGGGACTCGGCCGCGGAGTCGATGACCGCGTCGAGCAGCGGGATGACGGACTCGCCGCCCTCCAGGGAGAAGCGCTTCTGGCCGACGTACTTGGTCTGGAGGAAGGTCTCGAACGCCTCCGCCGCGTTCAGCCGGCGCAGGATGCGGAGCTGCTCCTCGCGCTCGGGCTTGGAGTGCGGGCGCTCCACGCGGTCCTGGATCCACTTGCGCTGCTTGGGGTCCTGGATGTGCATGAACTCGATGCCGACCGTGCGGCAGTACGAGTCGCGCAGCACGCCGAGGATGTCGCGCAGCTTCATCATCGACTTGCCGGCGAAGCCGCCGACGGCGAACTCGCGCTCCAGGTCCCACAGGGTGAGCCCGTGCTCGGTGACGTCCAGGTCGGGGTGCTTGCGCTGCTGGTACTCCAGCGGGTCGGTGTCGGCCATGACGTGGCCGCGGACCCGGTAGGAGTGGATCAGCTCGAAGACGCGGGCGGCCTTGGTGACGTCGTCGTCGTGGCTGGCGTCGATGTCCCTCAGCCAGCGGACCGGCTCGTAGGGGATGCGCAGCGCCTCGAAGATCTCGTCGTAGAAGCCGTTCTCGCCGAGCAGCAGGTTGGCGACCTGGCGCAGGAACTCGCCGGAGGCGGCGCCCTGGATCACCCGGTGGTCGTAGGTCGACGTGAGCGTCATGACCTTGGAGACGCCGAGCTTGTTCAGGGTGTCCTGGGAGGTGCCCTGGAACTCCGCCGGGTAGTCCATGGAGCCGACGCCCATGATCACCGACTGGCCGGGCATCAGGCGCGGCACCGAGTGCACGGTGCCCAGGCCGCCGGGGTTGGTGAGGGAGACGGTGACGCCGGAGAAGTCGTCCATCGTCAGCTTGCCCTCGCGGGCGCGGCGGACGATGTCCTCGTAGGCCTGCCAGAACTCGAAGAAGTTCAGCGTCTCGGACTTCTTGATCGCCGCGACGACGAGCTGGCGGTCGCCGTTGGGCTTCACCAGGTCGATGGCCAGGCCCAGGTTGACGTGGTCCGGCTTGACCAGGGTGGGCTTGCCGTCCTTCTGAGCGAAGGAGTGGTTCATCGCCGGCATGGCCTTGATCGCCTGGACCATGGCGTAGCCGATGAGGTGCGTGAAGGAGATCTTCCCGCCGCGCGCCCGCTTGAGGTGGTTGTTGATGACGATGCGGTTGTCGAACAGCAGCTTCACCGGGACCGCGCGCACGGACGTGGCCGTGGGCAGCTCCAGGGAGGCGTTCATGTTCTTGGCGACCGCGGCGGACGGACCGCGCAGCGTCACCATCTCGGGACCCGCGGGCGCCTCGGCGGCCGGCTGGGCCTTCGCGGCCGGCTTCGCGGGCGCGGCGGCGGGCTTCGCGGGCGCCGGGGCCTGCGCGGGCTGGGCCTTCGCGGCGGGCTGGGCCGGAGCGGCGGCGGGCTGCGCCTTCGCGGCGGGCTGCGCCGGAGCGGCTGCGGCCTGCGCCGGAGCGGCGGCGGGCTGCGCCGGGGCGGCCGGTGCGGCGGCGGGCTGGGCGGCGGCCAGGGCCTGCTGCGCGGGCCGGGCCGGGGCGGCGGGCGCCTGCTGGGACGTCGCGGCGGTTCCTGCGGCCCCCGCGGCCGCAGCACCCGACGGGGCCGAGGAGGCGGCCGCGGCTGCCCCCGGCTTGTAGTCGGCGAAGAAGTCCCACCAGGCGCGGTCTACGGAGTTCGGGTCCTGGAGGTACTGCTGATAGATCTCGTCGACGAGCCACTCGTTGGCACCGAACGCGGCGGCGGGGTTCTTCCCGGCCTGGTCGTCGGTGGAGATGCTCGAGTTACTGGGGGACTGTGGCGACACGGCGGCAACCGCCCTCTTCCGCTTCACAAGGTGATGGACAGCGGGAATCAAGGCTACGCCTCCAAGACCGCGAAGGTCAGGTCGGGTCCGTTCATCGTCGCGTAAGTCACATGGAAAGCTGTGTTTCGGGGCTTGAAATGGCGGGAAACAAGCGTGGTTCGCCGCCGCGCGGGACGACTTGGGCAGGGCCCGGCCGCCGCGGGCTGCGGGCCCCTGCCTGATCACACGTGTCCGGCTGCGCGAACGCGCGTGGATCTTGCGGTTCCGGATCGAACCTTACGTCAACTGTGCCCCGGGGAGGGCCCCCGGAAGGGTGACGAGTATCCGACAGCCCCGCTCGGATTCGGCCACGCCGATCCGGCCGCCGTGCAGATCCACCGCCCAGCGGGCGATCGCCAGGCCCAGTCCGGTGCCGCCGTCGCTGCCCGGACCGTGCGGCCGTCTCACCGCGCCCCGGTTGAAGCGCTCGAAGACGCGGTGCCACTCCGACCGGGGGATGCCGGGACCCTCGTCCAGCACCTCCAGCTCCAGCGACTCCGGCCGCGGCCCGCGCCGCGCCTTCACCGTCACCCGTCCGTGCGGCGGACTGTGCTTGACGGCGTTGTCGATCAGGTTGGCGACCACCTGGTGGATGCGCTCGGGATCCGCGTGGCCGGTCAGGTCCAACGGGGAGACGTCGAGGTGCAGATGGACGTCCGTGCGGGTGTGGCCGCCGGAGCCGGAGGCCATGCCCGCGCGGGCGGAGGCCACCATGTTGGCCTCCTTCAACACGCCCGACAGGTACGGCCACACCTCGAAGCGGCGCGTCTTCAGCGGCACCACGCCGTTGTCCAGGCGGGACAGGTCCAGCAGCGTCTCCACCAGCCGGCCCAGCCGCTCGGTCTGCTTCAGGGCCGTGCGCATGGTCTCGGCGTCCGCCTCGGTCACCCCGTCGACGATGTTCTCCAGCACCGCGCGCAGCCCCGCGATCGGGGTGCGCAGCTCGTGTGAGACATTCGCCACGAGTTCCTTGCGCTGCTGGTCCTGGGCGGCCAGCTCGTCCGCCATGCGGTTGATCGTCTGGGCCAGGTCGCCCAGTTCGTCGCGGCGGCTCTCGCGCACCCGGCGGGTGTAGTCGCCGTTCGAGATGGAGCGGGCCACCGCGTTCATCTCGTCCAGCGGCGCGGTGAGCGAGTGCGCCACGAACTGCGTGATGAGCAGGGTGGCGATCATCGAGAAGACCATGATGAAGCGCAGTTCGGTCTTGGTGTGCACCGCGATCATCGACAGACCCGTGGTGATCAGCACCGAGATGACGACCAGCGCGCCCAGCTTGGTCTTGACCGAGAACGGGCTTACGCCGCCCCACGACTGCGCGGGGTCCCTCCGAGCGCCCGGCCCGCCGCTCATGGGGTGGGCGTCTCCAGCGCGTAGCCCACGCCGTGCACGGTGCGGATCCGCTCGGCGCCGATCTTGCGGCGCAGCGCCTTGATGTGGCTGTCGACGGTGCGGGTCCCGGAGGCGTCCGCCCAGTCCCACACCTCGGCCAGCAACTGCTCGCGGGAGAGCACCGCGCGCGGGGTGTTCGCCAGGCACACCAGGAGGTCGAACTCCGTCGGCGTCAGGTGCACGTCCTCGCTGCGCACCCGCACCCGCCGCTGCGCGTGGTCGATCTCCAGCTCGCCCAGGCGCAGGATGCCGGTGCGCGGCGTCGTCGCGGCCAGCGCCGCGCGCTCCACGCGGCGCAGCAGCACGTGCACCCGCGCGGCCAGCTCCCGCATCGAGAACGGCTTCGTCATGTAGTCGTCGGCGCCGACGCCGAGCCCGACCAGCATGTCGGTCTCGTCGTCCCGCGCGGTGAGCATCAGCACCGGCAGCGGGCGCTGGGCCTGCACGCGGCGGCAGACCTCCAGCCCGTCGAAGCCGGGCAGCATGATGTCGAGGATCAGCAGATCGGGCTGCCATGCCTCCGCGGTGTCGACCGCGGACGGCCCGTCGGCCGCCGTCTGCACTGCGAAGCCCTCCGCGCGCAGGCGCGTGGCGATGGCTTCCATAATGGTCTGGTCGTCCTCGACCACCAGGACCCGGCGCTGTGCGCCGGGCCCGGCCGTCGTGCCGTTGTGGGAGGTGTGTGTCTGCTCCATCGCCCGCCCCTGAGGTGTACTTCCGGAATCCGAGGGGTGATTCCTTGACTGCGCATGGTTGCGATTGACGCTTGAATGATCGGCGTCAGGAGTGCAGCGTACGGGGAGTCACCGCGCCTTTGCTATCCAGGCCCGATGCCGAGGTGCACGACGTCCGGAACGCCCCGGGCAACCGGGATCTCTTCGGTGCGCACCCGCTGGAACCCGACATTGCGCAAGCATCCTTCGAATTCCTCGGACGGCTGGGCCGACCACACCGCGAGCACGCCTCCGGGCGTCAACGCCCGTGCGCAACTCGCCAGTCCGTCCGGCGCGTACAGCTTCCGGTTGTCCTCGGTGACGGTCCAGCGGGGGCCGTTGTCGATGTCGAGGCAGAGCGCGTCGAACGTGGTGGATGTCTCATACACGTAGTCGGTCAGATCGGCCTCGACGATCTCGGTGCGCGGGTCGGCGAGCGCGTCCGCGGTCAACTCGGCCAGCGGGCCGCCGCGGTGCCAGTCGATGATCGCGCGTTCCCGCTCGACCACCGTGATCCCTCCCCAGCGCGGGTCGGCGGCCGCGTGTGCGAGGGAGAAGCCGACGCCCAGGCCGCCGATCAGCACGCGCGGGCGCGGCCGCCGGTCCAGCGCCGCGAGGGCGGCGTCGATCAGCAGCCGCTCCGACCGGCCGTCGGAGGTGTCCATCAGGAAGCAGCCGTTGGCGATGATCTGGAGCAGTCCGCCGTGCCGGCGCAGGACGACCTCGCCGTGCGGGCCCTCGCGGCGGTCGAGGACCACGGGAGGCTCGTACGCGGCGGTCATGGGGGCATCCTGCCCCAACGGGGCGTCACATTCCTGTGAATTGCGGTGGTCGGCGCGTGAGCGGGTAACGGGTTGAAGAGGGTTCGCGGGTGCGCATGGGGCGGCTGCGGCTGACGATGCGTCATGGGGCGCCGTCGTCGCGTGCCGTCGCCGCGCGTCCCCCGGCGCCCGGGATCGGGAGCCTGAAGGCGCGTGCGCGCGGCGGCTCACGTTCCCTGTTCGGGGCGACGGGAGCCGGACGGCGCCCCCTAGGTGCGCGAGGCGGCGCCCTCGACCGGCGCTCATGGGGCGCGCCGGTCGCGCAAGAGGCTCCCGTGGCGCACTGGGCGGGGCCGGACGGAAGGAGTGCCACCGTGGAGCGGACCGCGACGGCCGACCCGGCGACCGCGCCGGTCCCGGACGGCATGCCGCCGCGGCGCCCGCGGACGGCGCCCGTCGCGGAGTCTGCCGCGGCGCCCGCCGGGCAGCCTGCTGCGAGGGCCGTTCCCGCGCCCGCCGCGGTGCCTGCCGCCAGGCCCGTTCCCGCGCCCGCCGGGCCGCCTGCCGCCAGGCCCGTTCCCGCGCCCGCGGGTCCCCGCGATCCGGTCGTCCCGACGGCCGCCGTCCCCGCGACTCCCGCTACCGCCGTAGCGTCGGCGCCCCTCGCCGCCCCCGCGACCCCCGCCGTTCCGGCAGCGTCGGCTGCCTTCGCCGCCTCCGCGTCCCTCGCCGCCCCCGCCGTCGCCGTAGCGTCGGCGCCCCTAGCCGTCCCCGCGGCCCCCGCCCTTGCCGCAGCGCCGGCAGCCCTCCCCGCAACCCCCGCCGGCGTCACGGAACTCGAAGGTCCCGCCGACGTGGTCGGCCGTCTTCGCGCGCGGCTTCGGGGCCCGGGTTCCCGCGAGGCGTTCGGCCGTCTGCGCGTCCTGCGGCTCGGGCGGCTGCTGCCCGACCCCGCCGCCGTCCCGTTCACCTTCGGCTACGCGGCGGTGCTCGTCGTCACCTCGCTCGTCGCCCGCTACGCCGACCCCTCCGTGGTGCACGCCCTCCTGCGCGACTCCAGCACGGACGTCGCCCACCTCGTGCGCGATCCCGTGCGGGTGCTGGCCGCCAGCGCGCTGTGGGTCGCGGGCGGGATCGCCTCGCCCTACTCCCTGTGCTTCCTGCTGGTGCTCACCGCGCTGGAGCGCCGGGTCGGCGCGCTGCGCACGGCCGGGGTCTTCGCGTTCGGGCACGTCGTGGCCACCCTCGCCACCGAGGTCCCGGTGGGGCTCGCGGTGCTGGCCGGACTGCTTCCGGGCAGCGCGCTGCACCGCCTCGACTACGGCGTCAGCTTCGGCGTCGCCGCGTGCGTCGGCGCCCTGACGGGCCTCATGCCGCCGTGGCCGCGCTGGTCCCTGCTGGCCGTGTTCACCGCGGCGGCCGCGCAGGACCTGCTCACGTTCGCGGATCCGATGACGAGTTGCGGGCACCTCCTCGCCCTCGCTCTCGGCGTGGCGAGCCGCCCGGCGCTGCGCGACCGGGCACGCGGCGTTCGCTGACCTCAGCGCTCTCGTGCCCCTGCGAGCACTCCCGGCGGTGCCCTCCCGAGCACTCCCGTGCGGTTCAGTGCGGTCCCGAGCCCTCCCGGGCGGCCCAGTGCGCTCTCGTGCGCTCCCGTGCGCGTTCCAGGTCTTCCCGGCAGGTCCCCGGGTGATCGCTCACAGCGAACGGCGCCCCGGGAACATCCCGCCCCTGCCGTGCATTGAGTCGGCGTAACTCAACTTGACTGCCGAAGGGGAGATCATGGCTGCTGAGTCTGCCGGTTCCAAGGCGCGCACACCGCTCACCCTGCCCGTGCTGCCGCTCGACGACGAGGTCGTGCTGCCCGGGATGGCGGTCCCGCTGGACCTGGGCGACGCCGAGGTGCGCGCCGCGGTGGAGGCCGCCCAGGCCGCCGCGCGGGCGGAGCCGGGCAAGCCCACGGTGCTGCTGGTGCCGCGGATCGAGGGGACGTACGTCACGACCGGCGTGCTGGGCACGGTGGAGCAGGTCGGCCGGACGGCGGACGGCGACCCGGGCGTCCTGATCCGCGGCCGCGGCCGCGTGCGGATCGGCGCCGGGACCACCGGCCCCGGCGCGGCGCTCTGGGTCGAGGGCGTCCGGATCGAGGAGAGCGTGCCGCAGCCGCTGCCCGGCCAGGCGACCGAACTGGTCAAGGAGTACAAGGCGCTGGCCACCGCCTGGCTGCGCCAGCGCGGCGCCTGGCAGATCGTCGACCGGGTGCAGGCCATCGACGACGTCTCCGCCCTCGCCGACAACTCCGGGTACTCGCCCTTCCTCACCACCGAGCAGAAGCTCGTCCTGCTGGAGACCGCCGACCCGGTGGCCCGGCTGCGACTCGCCGCCCAGCAGTTGCGCGACCACCTGGCCGAGCAGGACGTGGCCGAGGCCATCGCCAAGGACGTGCAGGAGGGCGTGGACAAGCAGCAGCGCGAGTTCCTGCTGCGCCGCCAGTTGGAGGCCGTGCGCAAGGAGTTGCGGGAGCTGAACGGAGGGGCCGGCGGCGCGGAGGGCGAGGAGTCCGACGACTACCGGGCGCGCGTCGAGGCCGCCGACCTGCCCGAGAAGGTCCGCGAGGCCGCCCTGAAGGAGGTCGACAAGCTGGAGCGGGCCTCCGACCAGTCGCCCGAGGGCGCCTGGATCCGCACCTGGCTGGACACCGTGCTGGAGATGCCGTGGAGTGAGCGCACCGAAGATGCGTACGACATCCAGGGCGCCCAGGCGGTACTGGACGCCGAGCACGCGGGCCTGGACGACGTCAAGGAGCGGATCGTCGAGTATCTGGCGGTGCGCAAGCGGCGCGGCGAGCGCGGCCTGGGCGTGGTCGGCGGCCGGCGCGGCGGCGCGGTGCTCGCGCTGGTCGGGCCGCCCGGCGTCGGCAAGACCAGCCTCGGGCAGTCCGTGGCCCACGCCATGGGACGTGAGTTCGTGCGGGTCGCCCTCGGCGGCGTCCGCGACGAGGCGGAGATCCGCGGCCACCGGCGCACGTACGTCGGCGCGATGCCCGGCCGGATCGTCCGGGCGATCAAGGAGGCCGGGTCGATGAACCCGGTGGTGCTGCTGGACGAGATCGACAAGGTCGGTTCCGACTTCCGCGGCGACCCGGCCGCGGCCCTGCTCGAAGTCCTCGACCCGGCCCAGAACCACACCTTCCGCGACCACTACCTGGAGGTCGAACTCGACCTGTCGGACGTGGTGTTCCTCGCCACCGCCAACGTCCTGGAGGCCGTCCCGGAGGCGCTGGCCGACCGGATGGAGATCGTCCGCCTGGACGGCTACACCGAGGACGAGAAGGTCGTCATCGCCCGCGACCACCTGCTCCCGCGCCAACTGGAGCGGGCGGGCCTGCGGCAGGACGAGGTCGCGATCGACGACGGCGCGCTGCGCCGGCTGGCCGCGGAGTACACCCGGGAGGCGGGCGTGCGCACCTTGGAGCGGTCCGTCGCACGGCTGCTGCGCAAGATCGCGGCTCAGCACGAACGGGGCGAGCGGGAGCTGCCGTTCACCGTCGCCGCGGACGATCTGCGGGCGCTGATCGGGCGGCCGCACCACGTCCCGGAGTCCGCGCAGGACCCGGCCGAGCGCCGCACGGCGGTGCCGGGCGTGGCGACCGGCCTGGCGGTGACCGGCGCGGGCGGCGACGTCCTGTTCGTCGAGGCGTCCCTGGCCGACCCGGAGACCGGCGCGGCGGGACTGACCCTGACCGGTCAGCTCGGCGACGTGATGAAGGAGTCCGCGCAGATCGCCGTCAGCTTCCTGCGCAGCCACGGCGCCGAGCTGGAGCTGCCGGTGGGCGATCTCAAGGACCGGGGCGTGCACATTCACTTCCCGGCGGGCGCGGTCCCCAAGGACGGCCCGAGCGCGGGCGTCACGATGACCACCGCGCTCGCCTCGCTGCTCTCCGGGCGGCTGGTGCGCACGGACGTGGCGATGACCGGCGAGGTCTCGCTGACCGGGCGGGTGCTGCCGATCGGCGGCGTGAAGCAGAAGCTGCTCGCCGCGCACCGCGCCGGGGTGACCACCGTGATCATCCCCAAGCGCAACGAGCCCGACCTGGACGACGTCCCGGCGGAGGTGCTGGACGCGCTCGACGTGCACGCCGTCACCGACGTCCGCCAGGTCCTGGAGCTGGCGCTCGCGCCGGCCGCGAACGGCGCGGCGCGGGAGGTTCCGGCGGCGGCGTGACGGACGCCGCCGGACGCGCTCAGGCCCGGGTCTCGTGAGGGAGATCCGGGCCTGAGCCGCGCCCGCCGAGCCCCCAGGGGCTCCCGGGCCTGAGCCGCGCTCGCCCACCCCCCCCTCGGGGCCCCGGCGAGCGCGGAGGTCAGCCGTTGGCGAGCGCCTGCACCCGGTCCAGCGCGCCGTTGAACCTGTCGTGGTCGCCGACGGTCGGGCCGGTCGAGGTGTACTGCCACATCGTCTGCACGCCCCAGCCCGCCGGAAGCGTCCCCGGGGCGGCCGCGTAACGGGCTATCCACAGGGGGTTGACGGCGCCGAAGCCGCCGTAGTCGCCCGTGCACTGGGTCCACCAGCTCGTGGCGGTGTAGATCACGGCGTCCCGGCCGGTGCGCGCCCGGTAGGCGTTCAGGAAGTCGCCGATCCAGCTCACCATCGCGCTCGCCGACTTGCCGTAGCAGGCGTCGCCGTAGGGGTCCCACTCGATGTCGAGCACGCCCGGCAGGGTCTTGCCGTCCCGGGACCAGCCGCCGCCGTGGTCGACGAAGTAGTTCGCCTGTGCGGCGCCGGTCGTGGTGTCCGGGGTCGCGAAGTGGTAGGCGCCGCGGATCATGCCCACGTTGTAGGAGCCGTTGTACTGCTGGGCGAAGAAGGGGTTCGTGTAGTACGTCCCCTCCGTGGCCTTTGTGTAGGCCCAGCGCACCCCGCTGTTCCACAGGGTGGGCCAGTCCACGTTGCCCTGGTATTTGGCGACGTCGACGCCCTCGGTCTGGGCGGCGCTCAGGTCGTGGGACGTGCCGCTGCCGCGGCCGTCGTGGGCCAGGACGCCGATGCCCATGTAGGCGGAGCCCCGGGCGGGCGCCGTGCCGGCGGAGGAGGGGGTGGCCAGGAGGAGGGAGAGCGACGCGAGCAGGGTTCCGGCGACGGCGAGTCGTCGCGCGCGGGCCGCTCCGGGTCTGTGCACGGGCATGACGTGCCTCCGAGTTCGGTGGTGCTCGGTGGGGAGACGGGGGCAGGCCCACGGTCGCGCGGGGGGAGCGGGGGAGAGCGAGGGGAGGAGGGGGAGGGCGGGACGCGGAGGACCCGCCCGGGACGATCGTGGCGTGGGCATGCCACTCAGTGCGGTCAACTGAGAAGCTACGCACGTAGACCCGGCCGTGGGAAGAGGCGCCGGGGGCTGCCGTTGGTCTACGCCTGCGAAATACTGACGGAGCTGCGGCGATGGCGGCGCGGGACGGAAACTTTCAGGACCGGGAAACACCAGGCAGGGGCTGACGTGCGGGAAGACGCAGGAGACGAGGAGCGGCCAGTGGGCGCCGGCGGTCTGCCGCCCGGCGGCGCGGACCGCGAGTTCCTCTCCCTGGAGCGGGAGCTGACGGTGCTGCTGCGACGCGCCCGCGCCAGCCAGGGCGAGATGGCCCGCGAGGTCCATCCCGATCTGGAGTCGGCCGCCTACGGGTTGCTGGTCCGGCTCGACGAGGCGGGCGGCCAGCGCGCCACCGCGCTCGCCGGGTACGTGGGCGTCGGCAAGGCCACCATGTCCCGCCAGCTCCGCGCCCTGGAGGATCTCGGCCTGGTCCAGCGCGAACCGGACCCGGCCGACGGACGCGCCTGGCTGGTGGCCCTCACCCCCGAGGGCCGCGGCCGCGTCGGCCGGGTGCGCGAGGCCCGCCGCGCCCGCTACGTCCGTCAGCTCGCCCACTGGGACCGCCGCGAGGTCTCGGAACTGGCCCGGCTGCTGCACGAGTTGAACAGCGTCACGAAGAAGACGGAGAGGTAGCCCGCGCCGCCGCCCGAGCGCGGGGAGGACGACGGGACGGCGAGCGCGCCGGTCGGAGAGGAACCGTCCGCCGCGCGGCGGACATCGGCGCTGCGGCGGACATCGGTGGTGCGGGGGGACGTCGGCCGTGGGGCGGACGTCGGCGGTGCGGCGGGCACCGGCCGTGGGGCGGACGTCGGCCGTGGGGCGCCGGTGGCCGAAGGGCAGGCGTGCGCCGCGAAGCGGCGGCCGGTCGCGGGCGGCGCCGCTTCGCGGCCGCTCGCCGCTCACAGCTCCACGAAGACCGCCGTCGCGTCGTCGTGCGTCTTGTTCCGCCCCAGCAGCGCCCGCTCCTCCCGGTCGACCGCCTCCAGCGCCCGTACGCGATCCACCAGGGCGCGCGCCCCTTCCTTGCGCAGCAGGCCGAGGCATTGCGCCCAGTCGCCCTCGCGGAACGTCTCCACCCAGCGCGCCGCCCCGTCCGACAGCGCGGCCAGGGCCCGCAGCCCGCTCAGCGGCGCCGTGCCCGTCACCGCCCGCTCCGCCGCCGAGGGGTCGGCCGCCGCGGTGAAGAAGCCGCCCTCCTTGTTGCGCACGGTGGCGTCGACCAGCGCGTCCGTGGCGAGGGCGGCCCGGGGCAGCCGGGCCAGCCGGTCGTCGAGCACGGGGACGACCCGGCCGTCGTCGTGCTCCAGCAGGAGCGCCGAGTCGGACAGCACCAGGTACTCCAGGAGGCCCTCTGACCAGCGGGCCAGCACCGCGGTCGCCTGCGGAGTGCGCGGGTGAGAAAGGTCACAGGTGAGCGAATGCGCCTGAGCTGTACGGCTGATGGCGTGCTCAAGGATCTCCGTCAGCGTCAGATCTCCGCGTGAAACGGTCAGTTCGGTCAACGCGCCGCCCAGCCGGGCGGTGAACCAGGGGACGGAGTGCAGACAGCCCGTCTCCGTCCTCGGCGGCGTCACGCCGTCCAGGACGACGAGGCAGCCGCCCTGTCCGGAGGCGGGCAGGGCGAGGGCGGCGAAGTCCTCGTTCGGACGATCCGGACCGCCGGGCTCCGAAACAACCTCAGTGCGCATCCGGTCAGTCTGCACGAGCCCTCCACATACCGCGCCAAAGCCCCGCAGTGACCTTGGGTCTGACGTGACGTCGCAGGTCAGGTGCCTGTTTTACGGCGGAATGGATCACTCCGGGAAGGCGTGGCGGCGAATACTGCCAAAGCCTGCGGCCGACGTCCAACCGGCCCAGGCCACGAGCCCCCGCACCGGTCCGCGGCGACTTGCCCGCCAACTCCTCGCCGGGGTTCACTCCTTCGGGTGGCCGGTCGGACGATGCGGGCCCACTGCCCACCGGCACTGGGAGGGTCGGAAACCGACGCGGGTCCCCAGCTCGAACAGAAGACGAGAGCGGGGAGGGCGTACGCACCCGTCGCATCAGGGGACGGTGCGGCGTCCGGGCCCATGAGTACACGAGTACAGGAGTGCGAGCACCGGTGCAGAAAAAGCGGCCTCGGCGCACAGGCAGGCAGACCGCCACCGCGGGGGGAGCGGTGCAGCCGCCCGGCGCCTCCGCCTCCGCCCCCGTGGGCAAGGGCCGCCCGACCCATGTGCGCAACCGCCTCATCGTCGCCGTCGCCGTGGTGGCCGCGGCCGTCGCCGCGGCCGGCGCCCCCTCCGTCGTGGCCGCCTCCGGGCGACTGAGCGACTCCCAGGGCCTCGTCACCCTCGCCGGGCAGACCGAGGACGCGCTCGCCCTCGCCCACTCCCTCGCCGACGAGCGCGACGAGGTCACCTCCTACGTCGCCGCCGGCCGCCCCAAGTCCCAGGCGCCCTCCGAGCAGCGCAGCACCCGGGTGGACCGCCAGACCGAGGAACTGCGCACCGCCGACGCCGCCCCCGGCTGGCTGCGCGCGGACCTGGACGGCATCGCGGCCGTGCGGCACGCGGCGCTCACCGGCCAGAGCAGCGCCCTCCAGGCCCACCAGGCGTACTCCGCCGTCATCGCCGACCTGCACCGGCTCGCCGAGCAACTGGCCCAGCGGATGACGTCGCGCGCGGGCGGCGGGGCGTACTCCCTGGCCGAGCTGGACACCGCCGTCCAGCAGGCCGCCGCCGCCCGCGGACTGCTGCTCGCGGCGCTGCACGTGCCCCACTCGGCGCGGAGCGGCGTCGACCCGGTCACCGGCCTGCCGGCCCACAGCTCGTCGTCCTCGGCCGACTCCCGGCAGCGCGACGCGCTGAGCGCCGCCGCCCAGCAGGCCCGGGTCCGTTCCGACGCCGCCCTCGCCGAGTTCCGCGACACCGCCCCCGAGACCGCCCGCGCCTCCTACGACTCCACGGTCACCGGGCCCGAGGTCGACTCCGCCGACGGCTACCTGAAGAAGCTCACCGCCGCCGCGTCGCTCTCCGACTCCGACCTCGCCGTCAGCAGCGCCAAGGTCGACGCCGCCCTGTCCGCCCGGGTCGACCTGATGCGCGGCGCGGAGTCCTCGCTCTACGACCACCGCACCAAGGACCTCGCGGCGCTCCGCGACGACGACGTCACCGGGCTGGAGATCCGCGTCGCCCTGCTGGGCGCGCTGCTCCTGGTCTCCCTCGGCGTCGCCACGGCCATGGCCCGCACCCTCACCCGCCCGCTGTCCGCGCTCCGCCGCGGCTCGGCCCGGCTGGCCGCCGCCGAGGACGCGAGCGCCGAGGCGCCGATCGCGTTCACCGGCCGCGACGACGAGTTCGCCCAGGTCGTCCGCTCCGTCAACACGCTGCACGCCCAGGCCCTCGCGCTCGCCCAGCGGGTCGCCACCCTGGAGGCCGACCGCAAGCACCTGGTCGGCCAGCGCCAGAAGACGGCCGACGCCCGCGAGGAACTGCGCGCCGAACTCGACGCCGCCGCCGTCCAGCTCCAGCGGCTGCACGGCAGCATCGGCGCCACCTTCGTCAACCTGGCGCTGCGCACCCTGGGCCTGGTCGAGCGCCAACTCGGCGTCATCGAGGGCCTGGAGGAGCACGAGCAGGACCCGGAGCGGCTCGCCACCCTGTTCAAGCTGGACCACTTCGCCACGGTCATGCGCCGGCACAGCGAGAACCTCCTCGTCCTGGCCGGCGCCGAACGCGTCCAGCAGCACGCCGGCCCGGTCCCGCTGGTCGACGTGGTGCGCGCCGCGGTCAGCGAGATCGAGCGCTACGAACGCGTGCGCATCGCCGTGCTGCCGCCGCACGCGCACGTGGCCGGCTTCGCCGCCGACGACCTCTCCCACCTGCTGGCGGAACTCCTTGAGAACGCCACCTCGTTCTCGCCGCCCGACCAGCCGGTGGAGGTCTCCGGCTGGCTCCTGGAGAACGGCGAGATCATGCTCTCCGTGCAGGACGAGGGCATCGGCATCGCCGAGGACCGGATGACCCGGCTCAACGCCCGCCTCGCCGAGTTCGACCCGGAGACCCCCTACGACCAGGAGACCGACGACGGTCTCGGCCTCGGCCTGTACGTGGCGGGCCGTCTCGCCCACCGGCACGGCGCCCGGGTGCGGCTGCGCGAGCAGAAGCAGGGCGGCGCCGCGGCGGTCGTCGTCGTCCCCCGGCCGCTGCTGGCGGCCGCCCCCGCCGCCGCCGTCCCCGCGCCCCGTCCGGCGCACAGCGCCGCCGCGGGCTACTCCCTGCCGGGCGCCTACGCCGAGGCGAACTCCAACGTCCTGCCCGGCCGCCCCACGGACGGCCCCGCCGACCCGCTGCTGACCCTGGCGGAACAGGCGGTACGGCAGTCCGAGACCCCCCGGCCCCCGAGCGCGCCCTACGCGGCCCCCGGCGCCGCACCCGCGCCCACTCCGGCCCGCGAACCCGCGGGCGAGCCATTCGCCGCGCCCGAGCCTTACGCCGCACCCGGCGCCGTGCCGGAGCCCGGACCCGCCAGCGCGCCGTTCCCCGCGCCCGGATCCACAGCCGAGCCCTTCGCCGCACCCGGCGCCTCGCCCGCCCCGGCGTCCGGACCCGCCAACGCGCCGTTCCCCGCGCCTCGGTCGGAAGGCGTCCCCTTCGCCGCGCCCGGACCCACAGCCGAGCCTTGCGCCGCCCCCGGCCCCGCACCCGCGTCGGCGGCCGCCCCCGCCAGCGAGTCGTTCGCCGCGCCCGGATCGGAGAGCGATCCCTTCGCCGCGCCCGGACCCCCCGCCGAGCCCTTCCCCGTACCCGGACCTCTGAGCGACCCGTTCGCGAGGTCCGCGCCCGCGCCCGCCGCCGCTCCCTTGCCCGCGGCGGCCTCCCTGCCCGGCGCGGCGCCGCCGGAGTCCCCCGTCGAGACGACGATGGAACTCCTGCTTCCGTCGCCTGCGGCCGAGGGCTTCCGCGCGCCGCCGCGCGAGGCAGCCGCACCGGACCCCGCGCCGCACGCCCCCCTGCCGCACGCCCCCGCGCCCCCCGGCCCGGCCGACGCGGTGCACGAGCGGGTCGTCGGCGCGGACGAGGACCCCGTCACCGCCAGGGGCCTGCCCAAGCGGACCCCCAAGAGCACGACCCCTACCCACGCCCCCCGCCAGCGCACCGGATCCGTGGACGCCGACGCCCTCCGCCGACGCCTGGGCGGCTTCCGCCGCGGAGCCCAGGCGGGCTACCGGGAGGTGGAGGCGGAGATCGCCGAACGGACCGCTCAGCACCAGCGGCCGGCGCCCGCCGGACACCCGCACGTCGAAGACGCCACGGGGGGCACCGTCGAGGAGGCAAGCAGTTGACAGCGCCCACCACCTTCGGACTGAGCAGCGAGGCCCGCAACCTGCACTGGCTGCTGACCAACCTCGTGGAGGAGGTGCCCGGCATCGAGTCGGTCGCCGTGGTCTCCTCCGACGGCCTGCTGCTGCTCTCCTCCGACCAGCAGCGCCTGGAGGAGGCCCGCCGGGCCGGCGCCGCCCACGGCGGACCCCGCGGCTCCGCCGCGGACCTCGCCACCATCGTCTCCGGCATCGGCAGCCTGACCGTCGGAGCGGCCAAGCTGATGGACTCCGGCGCCGTCAAGCACACGATGGTCGCGATGGACGAGGGCACCCTGTTCGTGATGTCGATCAGTGACGGCTCGCTGCTCGGCGTGCACGGCTCCGCGGAGTGCGACATGAGCGCGGTGGCGTACCACATGGCGCTCTTCGTCGGCCGCGCCGGACACGTGCTCACGCCCGAGCTGCGCGGCGAGCTGCGCAGGTCCCTGGAGTCCGATGCGGCGGGGAGCGCCCGATGAGCAGTGCGATGAGCGGCTGGCCGGGACAGCGGCTCCCGGTGCGCGGCGGGGACCGCACACCCGCCCGCGTGCGCCCCTACTCGCTCACCGGCGGACGCACCCGCTTCGGACACGTCCTCCTGGTGGAGACGTTCGTCGGGAGCACGGCCGCCCTGGAGGCCGCCGAGGAGCGCAAGGAGCTGGCGAACGGCGGCGCCCCCGCCGGCCGGGTCATGCCGGAGATGCTGGCCATCGTCGAACTGTGCCGCCGCATGCGCACGGTGGCCGAGATCGCCGCGCTGCTGAAGATGCCGCTCGGCGTGGTCCGCGTGCTCCTGAGCGACCTCGCGGACCAGGGAAAGATCCGTGTGTACGGAACCGGGACCGGTCACGGCGCCGGCCGTCCGGACCGCGCGCTGCTGGAAAGGGTGCTGAGTGGACTCCGCCGTCTCTGACTCCGCCGTCTCCGGGCCCGGCTTCCCGGCGGCCGCCCCCTACGGCGGCTACCCGGCCGCCGTGCCCGAGGAGACCGTGCAGCCCTGGCAGACGGACCGCAGCCGCGCCCCGATCGCCACGAAGATCGTGGTGGCCGGCGGTTTCGGCGTGGGGAAGACCACCATGGTCACCGCCGTCTCGGAGATCACGCCGTTGCAGACCGAGGCGCTGATGACCGAGGCCAGCGCGGAGACCGACGACCTCACCGCCACGCCGGGCAAGTCGACCACCACCGTCGCCATGGACTTCGGCCGCATCACGCTCGACGACGACCTGGTGCTGTACCTGTTCGGCACGCCGGGGCAGCAGCGGTTCTGGTTCATGTGGGACGACCTGGTGCGCGGCGCGATAGGGGCCGTCGTACTGGCCGACACCCGCCGCCTGAAGGACTCCTTCGCGGCGCTGGACTACTTCGAGAGCTGCGGGCTGCCGTACGTGGTGGCGGTCAACCACTTCGACGGCACGGAGCGGTTCGACCCCGACGACGTGCGGGAAGCGCTCACGGTCCCCGCGCACATACCTGTCATGATCATGGACGCGCGGCGCAGGATCTCGGCCGTCGAGACCCTGCTGGCGCTCGTCGCCCACGCGCTCGAGGAATCCCCCCAATGACCCCTCGGGCAGTTCAGAAGTCGTAGGAGGCGTCACCCGCATGCGGAAGATACTCGTCGTGGGGGCCGGCCAGTCCGGTCTCCAGCTCGCCCTCGGCCTCCAGTCGCACGGGTACGAGGTCACCCTGATGTCCAACCGGACCGCGGACGAGATCCGCGCCGGCCGGGTCATGTCGACGCAGTGCATGTTCCCCACCGCGCTCCAGCACGAGCGCGACCTTCAGCTCAACTTCTGGGAGTCGCAGGCGCCCAGGATCGAGGGGCTCGGCGTCTCGGTCGCCGCCCCCGGCTCCTTCGACCCCGGGCCCTCGCAGCGCGTGATCGACTGGGTGGGGCGGCTCGACGGCTACGCGCAGTCCGTCGACCAGCGGGTGAAGATGGCCGGCTGGATGGAGACCTTCGCCCAGCGCGGCGGCCAGCTCGTCATCCACGGCGCCGCCGTCGGCGACCTCGACTACTTCTCCCGCGCCTACGATCTCGTGCTGGTCTCGGCCGGCAAGGGCGAGCTGGTGTCGATGTTCGGGCGGGACGCGAGCCGGTCCCCGTACACCGAGCCGCAGCGCGCGCTGGCCGTCTCCTACGTGCACGGCCTGGGCCCGCGCCCGGAGCACCCGGAGTTCGACGCGGTCCGCTGCAACCTGGTCCCGGGCGTCGGCGAGTTGTTCGTGATGCCGACGTACACGCTCTCCGGCCGCGCCGACATCCTGTTCTGGGAGGGCGTCCCCGGCGGCCCGCTGGACGCCTTCGCAGGCGTCAAGGACCCCGCCCAGCACCTGGCGTTGACGCTGGACCTCATGCGCACGTTCACGCCCTGGGAGTACGAGCGGGCCGCGCGCGTGGAGCTGACGGACGCGGGCGCCACCCTCGCCGGCCGCTACGCGCCGACCGTGCGCAACCCGATCGGCCGGCTGCCCGGCGGCGGCCTGGTCCTGGGCGTCGCCGACGTCGTCGTCGCCAACGACCCGATCACCGGCCAGGGCTCCAACTCGGCCGCCAAGTGCGCCGCCGCCTACCTGGCGTCGATCCTCGAACACGGCGACCGGCCGTTCGACGAGGAGTGGATGCGGCAGACGTTCGACCGGTACTGGAACACCGCCCAGCACGTCACCAAGTGGACCAACGCGATGCTGGCCCCGCCGCCGGAGCACATCCTGAACCTGATCGGCGCCGCCGGCCGGCTCCAGCCGGTCGCCGACCGCTTCGCCAACGGCTTCGACGACCCGGCCGACTTCGAGGACTTCTTCTACGAGCCCGCGAAGACCGAGAGCTACCTCGCCGAGGTCGCCGCGGGCGCCGGGTCGGCGGCGTAGCGCGCTGACCGGAAAGGCGCACCCGCTCGCCTTTCCGGTCACGGCCACGGTCACGGCCGTGGCGGCGGCGTCCGGCGTCCCGCTCCCGTCGTCCGCCGTCCGGGCGGGCGCCGCGCGGGGGACGGGAGCCCTACAGCTTGACGCCCGGCCCGCCCAGCGTTCCCCCGGAGAGCTTCGGCGGCGCGTACCGCCGCAGGGGCGCCTCGCCCGGGTCGGGCCGGACCGCACCGAGCACCGGGTTGCCGGCCAGCGGCGACACCTTCACCTTCGCGCCCGGCCGCGGCGCCTGCACCACCATGCCGCGGCCGAGGTAGAGGGCGACGTGGGTGGCCTCGGGGAAGTAGACGACCAGGTCGCCGGGGCGCAGCGCGTTCAGCGGCACCCGCTCCAGCCGGGCCCACTGCTGCTGGCTGGTGCGCGGGATCGCGGTCCCGGCGTGCCCCCACGCCTGGGAGGTCAGTCCGGAGCAGTCGTAGGCCCCCGGGCCCGCCGCGCCCCACTGGTAGGGCTTGCCGACCTGCCGCACCGCGTAGCTCACCGCCCGCTCGCCCGCCTCGGTCGGCGGCCGGTCCGTGCCGAGCGCCCCGGACGTCATGAGCTTGCGCTGCGCCTGAAGCACCCCGTTCTGCTCGAACGCGGCGAGCGCGGCGAGCTGTCCGCCGCTGAGCGAGGCGAGCATCCCCTCCACGGCGTGCAGCCGGCCGCGCACGTCGTCGCGGGCCTTGCGCTCGCGTAGGGCGACGGCGAACTGGGCGCTCAGGGCCGCGTGCGCCCGGCGGGCGAGGCCGTCCGCGTCCTTCTCCCGCGCCGCGAGCCGGGCCACCGTCGCGGCGCGCTCCCGCGCGACCTGCCCGATGACGTGCCCCTGGTCCAGGGCCTGTTGCGGATCGCGGGCCAGCAGCAGTTGCAGGTAGGGGGAGAGGCCGCTGCCGCCCTGGTACTGCTGCCGGGCGAGCCGTCCGGCCGCCGTGCGGCCCTCTCGCAGGGCGACGCGGGCGCGGGTGAGGGCGGCGTTCAGCCGGTCCGCCTCGGCGCGCTGCTTCACCAGTCGCTCGGCGTCGGCGTCGTAGGTCTCGGTGGCCTGCTCGGCCTGCCGGTACAGCTTCTGCAAGTCCGTCAGCAGGGCGGCGGTGGTCCGCTGCCCGGCGGCCGCGGGCGCCGCGGGGGCCGCGGGCGCGCTCCCGGCACCCGGCCCGTCGGCTGGGGTCGCCCCCGGCGCCGTCACGGCGGACCGTCCCGGTGCGGGGGGTCCGGGCACGGCCAGAGCGGCCGCCGGGACGAGCGCGGCCTGCGCCGCCACCGTCGCTGTGCACACCAGGCGCAGCACCTTCGCCGACACGTCATCACCTCCGGTGCGGGGCGGTCCGTCCGCTCCACACCGTGCAGATTCGACGTATGAACCGACTGCGCGTGGCCGTGTTGCGCCGGGCGGCGCAACAGCGTCACTCCTAGGTGTCTCCCGGCTCGCCCTCGGCGCCGGTGCGCGGGTCCTGACGGGGCTCCGGCCGGGACCACGGCCACCGCAGCCGGCCGGTGTCCGCCCCGGGGTCCGGGTCGAACGTGTACGTCCAGCCGCGCGGCAGTCCGAGCCGCCCGGCGGGTCCGCGAGGCGTCAGCCGGTAGACGAGCACCGCGGGCGGCCCGCCCGCCGGGTCCGGCACCGGGATGCGGTACGTCTTCGGCGGGCGCCCGGTCGGCCCGAGCAGCACGGGCAGCACCCGGCCGTCCATGGGGCCGCCCTCGAACGGGGTGTCTTCGCTTCTCACAGCAACAGTGTCAGCCATCGGCCGGGACGAGTCTCAGCCATGCGCCGGGACCGGTGTCGGCCGTCTGCCGGCACTGGTGTGGGCCATGCGCCGGGGCGAGTCTCAGCCATGCGCCGGGCACAGTGTCCGCCGTCCGCCGGGCGCGGTGTCCGCCGTCCGTTGGGCCCGGCGTCGGCCGTACGGCGGGCCCGGTGTCAGCCGTCCGCCGGGGCGAGGCGGCGCACCAGCTCGGCGGCCTGCTCGTCGCGGGCGGCGGTCGCCGCCAGTACGGCGGTGAACTCCTCGACCAGCCAGTCCCGCAGGTCGGCGGCGGGCGGCTGCTTGCCCTCGTCCAGCCAGATCAGCGAGGCCGCCTCCACGGCCGTGATCCACACCCGGACCGTCATCCGCAGCCACGGCCCGGGGTCGGTGACCTCCAGGTGGCTGAGGATGTGCTCGGCGGCGGCCCGGCGCACCCCGTCCACGATGGCGCTGGTGCGGGACGTCTCCACCACGCTGCCGCCCTGGAGCAGCGCGGTGAACCCGGCGTCGTGGGAGTCGACGAACGCCAGGTAGCGGTCCAGGGCGCCGCCGAGGCGGCCCAGCAGCGGCCCCTCGCGCGGCGCGTCGAAGCAGTGCCGCAGCTCCTCGGCGGCGGAGCGCAGAGCGGCCTCGTAGAGCTGCTGCTTGCCGCCGGGGAAGTACCGGTACACCAGCGGTCTGGACACTCCCGCCGCCTCCGCCACGTCGTCCAGCGACACCTCTTCGGGCGCCCGGTGCGCGAACAGCGACAGCGCGGCGTCCAGGAGCTGGGCGCGGCGCTCCTCGACGCTGAGGCGGCGGTAGGCGGGAGAGGGCGCGGCAGGGCTCATGAGACGCAGCGTAATCGCCGCCCGGCCCGGCGGCCCCTGGCCCGCGTGCTCCCCGCGCCCGCGCGGCGCCTCCGCCGAGGACGCCGGGAACGGGGCCGCCGACGCCCGCTTCCCGCGCCCGCACGGCGCCTTCACGTCACCAGCGCCTGCGCCGCCTTGGAGTCCTCCGCTTCCCGCGCCCCCGCGGCGCCTTCCCCGCGCTCACGCGGCAAGCTCCCCGCACTCACGCGCCCCGCTCCCCGCGCCCGCGCGGTTCCCCCCCGGCGTCCGCGTGCCGTCCGCGCTCCGCGACTACGCCAACAGTCCCGACGCCTTCCACAGCCGCCGTCCGGGGCCCCGCAGGACCCCGATGTCGTCGAGGAAGTCGGTGAGCCGCTTGGCGCCCGACTGCATGACCTCGCGCCGGTGGCCGCTGGCCCTCACCTGGGCCATGGCCTCTCGCCGGTCCAGGCCGACGTTCGCGTACACCTCGGGGTTGACGAACGCGACCGAGAACACCCGGGCGAACTCGCCGGAGGTGACCCGGGTGAACTCCTTCGACCAGCGCGGCGCCGTCAGCATCTGCCGGCGCAGCTCCTCGCGGGCGTAGCGCACGTGCCGCGCCTCCTCCACGACGTGGATGCGCGTGACCCCGCGGATCAGCGGCTGCACCCGCTCGTCCGGGAAGGTCAACCGCTGCATCCAGTCCAGGACCTCCTCGCCGAGCAGGGTCGCGGTGAAGGAGCCGGGGGTGGTGGAGACCGTCTTGAACAGGCGGCCGAGGTGGTGGTGCGCGCGGCTCACCGGGTACCAGGGCGTGCCGCCGCGCGAGATGACGCGGGCGAACATCTTGGAGTGCCGGCACTCGTCCTCGATCTCGGTCAGGGCGTAGCGCACGTGCGCGCTCGTGACCGCCTTGTCGTAGACGTGCCGGACGAGGAGCTGCATCAGGATCAGCTCGAACCAGATGCCGAGCGAGGCGAGCGCGGCGGCCTCGTGCCGGGAGAGCAGGATCCGCTGCTCCTCGCCCATCCGCTTCCACAGCGGGGTGCCGTACAGCGACACCAGCTCCGGCGGCCAGAACCACTTGCCCTCCTCGAAGGGGGCCTCCCAGTCCAGTTCCTCGTCCGGATCGAAGGAGTGCCGGGCGGAGGAGGCGAGCAGCCGCTCGGCGACCTGCTCCCGGTCCTTGAGCAGACCGAGCGCGTCGCGCGGTCCGGCGAGCGCGTCGGCTTCCGGCACGGTCGTCATGGCTGTCCCACCTCGTCGCAGGGGAATGTGGCTGGATCGAGCGGTTACTCAGGAGTCAGGTCGTCCCGCTCTTATGAGACTGCTTGTCAGTAAGCTCGTCAATCCCTTGCACACGACTTGTTGACCCGCCGTCTACATGTGAGCCTGCCAGGTATGCCGACTTTCGATCTGTACGCCAACGACCCTGGCGGGGCGCACTGGTCGGTGCCCGCGACCGGGGCGGCCCGCCTCAGCTTCGAGTACGACGACGGACGCGACCGGCTGCTGGCCCTGTACCAGAAGGGCAAGGACAAGCAGTGGGACGGTCAGAAGCGCATCGACTGGTCCCTGGACGTCGATCCCTACGATCCTCTGGGCACTCCCGAGGAGGCGATGACCCTCTACGGCACCCCGTACTGGGCGAAGATGACCGACCGGGACAAGGGCGAGCTGCGCCGGCACTTCGCGTCCTGGCAGTTCAGCCAGTTCCTGCACGGCGAGCAGGGCGCCATGATCTGCGCCGCGCGGATCGTGGAGTCCGCGCCCGACCTGGACGCGAAGTTCTACTCGGCGACCCAGACCATGGACGAGGCCCGGCACGCCGAGATCTACGGCCGTTTCCTGCACGAGAAGATCGGGATGCTCTACCCGATCAACGACAACCTCCAGTCGCTGCTGGGCGACACTCTGCGCGACAGCCGCTGGGACATGCCCTACCTCGGCATGCAGGTCCTCATCGAGGGCCTGGCGCTGGCCGCCTTCGGCATGATCCGCGACACCACCGACAAACCGCTGCCCCAGCAGATCCTCGCCTACGTCATGCAGGACGAGGCCCGGCACGTGGCCTTCGGCCGCATGGCGCTGCGCGACTACTACCGGCAGCTCACCGACGCCGAACTGCGCGAGCGCGAGGAGTTCGTCATCGAGGGCTGCTACCTGATGCGCGACCGGCTGCGCGGCGTCGAGGTCCTGGAGAACTTCGGCGTGCCGCGTGCCGAGGCCGACGAGCTGAGCGAGAACTCCGAGTTCCTGCGGCTCTTCCGCCAGTTGCTCTTCAGCCGGATCGTCCCCTGCGTGAAGGACATCGGCCTGTGGGGCAAGCGCCTGCAACAGGCGTACGTCGACATGGGCGTCTTCGAACTGGGCGACTCCAACCTGGACCAGCTCATGGCCCAGGACGAGGAGATCGCCGAGAAGCTGGACGCGGAACGCTTCGCGGCGGAGGAACGCGAGCGGTCGGCCGAGGTCGCGGAGGCGATCGAGCAGGGGAGGAGCGGCGACTGACGCTCCGGCACGTCAGGTGCCCGTGGTCTCGCCTTCCCGCCGGGGAGGCGTTACGCCTGGTGTTGGTGTTGGTGTTGGTGTTGGTGTTGGTGCTGGTGCTGGTGCTGGTGCTGGTGCTGGTGCTGGTGCTGCGGGCGCGGCGCCGCGTCCTTCGTCGCCTTAGCGAGGGACGCCGCCGTACCGCCGCCGACGTCCGCGCGCCGCGCCGCGCCGCTGCCGAGGGGTGGCGGCGCGGCGCGCGGCATCCGTACGCGCGGTGTGCGGCGCCCGTCGTCGCACCGCCTCGTGCGCGAGGAGCGCGGGCACACCGAGACGCGTCGTGCCCGCCCCTAGCCGAACCCTCCAGAGGGGGCGGCCCTTTCGTCCGGCGTCAGCACCAGCACGGCGCGCTTCCGAGGGGCTCGATGTAGCGGGCCGAGCCCCACGCCCAGACGCCGCCGGCGAGCAGGTACCAGACCGGGTTGCCGCGCACGAACTGGCCGCGCGTCCGGCAGTAGATCCGCACGATCTCGCCCTGCCGGGCGTACCCGATCACCTGGCTGCCCTGGTCCGGCCGGCTGCGCAGCACGAGGCCGCCGCGGGCCGTCACCCGCCCCCGGGTGTACGACGCGCCGTCGTCGCCGGAGGTGTGCGGCTCGGCCGCGGCCGAGGTCCCGGAGGTGTGCGGCTTGGCCGCGGCCGAGGTCCCGGCGCTCTGCGGGCGTGCCGCGGCCTGGGGCGCGGCGGCGGCCCGCGCGGGCTTGGCCGCGGGCGCCCCGGCGGTCGTGCCGGCGCCCTTGCCGCCGCTCGGGGACGGCCCGGCGCCGGCTGGACCGTTCAGCGCGACGGCGGGCACGACCGAGGCCGCGGCCAGCAGGGCCCCGGCGGCGGCCGCCACGGCGAGCCGGGTGAGGGGGGAGCGCAGGGACATGAAGGACCTCCACCAGAGGCGACGCGGCCCGCAGCAGCGGACACACCTGACTGATCGCCACATTAGGAGCGTAGGGACGGCTGTGCCCCCCTGTGCTGCGCCATCGGAGACGCCGTTACATGAGGGGACGTCAGGACGGGTGAAGCGACTCGGCCGCCCGGCGGAGGGAGGCGTGCGCGCTGAACTCGGGCGTCTCGGGCGTCTCGGGTGTCTCTGACGTCCCAGGCGTCTCTGAGGGCCCGCCGGTGTTCACGCTGAGCCGACCGCGCCGGGGCCGGACTGCCTCTCCGGTGGCTCCGGCGGCTCCGGTGGCTCGGGGGGCGTCTGCGGCAGGGTCAGGGTCGCCACCGCGCCGCCGTCCGCCGCGTTGGCGAAGTCCAGCCGGGCGCCGAGCACTTCAGCCTGCCCCCGGGCGATCGTCAGGCCGAGGCCGTGCCCCGTCGCCCCGCCCTCGGTGCGGAAGCGCTGCGGGCCGTGCTCCACGAGGTAGGCCGGGTAGCCGTCGCCGTGGTCCCGCACGCTGACGGCCGGGCCGTCCACGGTCAGCACCACCGGCGGCCTGCCGTGCGTGAGCGCGTTGGCCACGAGGTTGCCGAGGACCCGCTCCAGCCGCCGCCGGTCGGTGTCCACGTGCACGTCCCGCACGACCCGCAGCCGTACGTCGCCCTCCGCCGCGCTCTCGGGGGCGGCGGCCGTGCCGGTCGGGGGCGATCCCGCGGCGCGCGCCGCCCGGACCGCCCGCTCCGCCACCGCGCTCAGCCGCTCGCCGTCCAGCTCCAGCCGCTCCCGCCCGGTGTCCAGGCGGGAGATCTCCAGCAGGTCCTCGGTCAGCGTGCGCAGCGCGGCCACCCGGTCGCGGACCAGTTCCGTGGGTCGGCCCGGCGGCAGCAGCTCGGCCGCCGCGTGCAGGCCGGTCAGCGGGGTGCGCAGCTCGTGCGCCACGTCCGCGGTGAACCGCTGCTCGGCCAGCAGCTTGCCCTGGAGCGACGACGCCATCGAGTCCAGGGCGGCGGCGACCGCGGCCACCTCGTCCTGCGGGCGGGAGGGGTCCCGGGTGTGCGGGTCGTGCACGCGGGCGTCGAGGTCGCCGGCGCTGATCCGCCGGGCGACGCGTGCGGTGGCGTGCAGCCGCCGGGTCACCCGGGTCACCGCGAACGCGCCCACCATCAGCGTCGCCCCGATCGCCAGCCCCGAGGACCACAGGATCGAGTCGTCGAGCCCGGCGATGGTGCGCGCCTGCTGCGCGTAGTCGACCTCGACGGCCAGCGTCCGTCCCCCGTCGGCGGGGCCCGCGGCCCACATCGTCGGCTGCCCGTGGCGCCGCGCGACCATCGTGCCGCGCCGTCCGGCGGCCGCCAGCCGCCGCAGCGCCGGGGGCAGCCCGACGGGGTCGACGCCGGCGCCCGGCGGCAGCGCGTCCCCCGACTCGAAGGCCGTCGTCGCGTCCTGGAGCCGGGACAGCGCCAGGTCGCGCGCCTGGCCGACGGTCTGGTCGGTCACCGACACGTGCACCAGGACGCCGAGCAGCGCGGCCAGCGCACAGCACATCACCGTGATGAACGCCGCGGCCTTCAACGCCAGCGGCCCGGCCCACCGGGGCAGCGACGCCCTCATCGCCCGCTCGCGGAGGACGCGGGCGAGGCCCCGGCTGCGGAGGCCCCGGCCGAGGACGCGGCGCCCCCCGGAGACGGCGGCGACGCCGCCGAAGGGGTCGCGCCCGGGGCCGGCGACAGCCGGGGGACGGGCGAGGGACGGGCGGTGGGCGCCGGGGTGTGCGCGCGAGTGGGCTTGTGCGTGCCCGTGCGCAGGAACTCGTCCCGCGAGAACACCATCGCCCGCTGCTGTGCGTCCCACGCCCAGGTGGTGCGGTACTCGTACCCGGCGATCCCGGCAGGCGAGCGGATGATCACCGTCCGTCCGGCCAGCTCCACGCCGATCACCGCGTCGTCGTCCGCGAAGACCTGCACGAGCCGGCGCCCCTCGAAGGCGTAGACGCGGACCGCCGTCTGGTCGGTGGGGTACAGGCGGAACCCCAGCATCATGTCCTCGCGCCCGTCGCCGGTGAGATCGCGGTAGTACGGCGTCAGCACGGGGCACCGCTTCCCGAGCGCGCCGCCCTCGCCGCAGTCGGCCAGCCGCGCGGCCGTCTCGCGGTACGGCGCCTTCGCCGCCCGGTAGTCGTCCGGGTGCGCCGCGACCTCGGCCCGCACGATCGCCACCGGGTCCACCTTGCGGATGTCCTCGCCGGGCGCGCCGACGCCCTTGACCGTCTCGATCTGCATCTCGCCGTACGGCCAGGCGGGGCTGGCCGCGGGCCGCAGCGTGGGCCAGAGCCGGGCCGGGCTGACCGCCGTCGGCGTGGCGCCCGCCGAGCGCAGCCCGGCCGCGTCGCCGCAGGCCGCCGCCGTGGCCAGCAGCAGGGCGACCAGGGCGACGACGAAGGCGGGACGTCTGCGGAACACTGCTCTCCGGTCGGCTCGGGGCGGGAGGGGGACGGCGGACGACTCGTACACCTTATTCGTACGGAAGTCCTTTTTATTCTCGTGCACGGACGGGGCGTCCGGGACGGCTGTGGGGGAGGGGCGTCGGGACTGGGTGACGGGGACGGGTGTCGGAACCGGCTGACGGGACCGGCTGACGGTGACAGGTGGCGGGACCGGCTGACGGGACCGGGTGACGGTGACAGGTGGCGGGACCGGGTGACGGCGGCGGCCGGGGAGGGCACGCGCCGGGGAACGGGGGACGACAGTTCGGCCGGTTCCGTCATCGCCCGTCCGGCCGACTTCTTGCCCCGGGGCGCCCCGCCTGCTCCCATGGTCGTAGGGGTGATGGTGCATGAGCGGACCACGTCGACAGCCCGGACCTCGCGGACCAGGCGGCCTGCGCGTCATACCGGCCCGGCGGCACGGGCAGGAGCGGCTCTACGTCTGCCGCCCCGACGGGCACAACGTCGCCTGGTACGACCGTGAGGCCGCCCGTGTCCACCTGCTCAGCGAGGACGCGCGGGAGGACGTCCTGGACGCCCTGGGGTCCTTCCTCACCGGCCCGGTCGCGGTAGGCCCGCCGCCCGTCCCGACCCCGGCCGAACTGGCCCGCCTGAGCCTGCACCCCGACGACGACCTCGCGCCCAACCGCCCCGGCGAGGCCCTGCTGATCGCGCTCGACCGCGAACCCGGCCCCGCCCATCGCCTGCGCCCCGACCCGCGCCGCCGCGCCCTCGGCGCCGAGCAGGCCGTCGGCGACGCCCTCGACCGCCTGGACGGCGCCGGCTGGCGCACCCTGCACTCGGTCGTCCTGCCCGGCGGCGACCGCATCCACCACCTGGCGATCGGCCCCGGCGGCCTGCTCGCCGTGCTCGCCGTGCATGCCCGCAAGCAGCGCGTACGGGTGAGCGATCCGCTCGTCGCGCTCGGCCGCGGCGCACCGGCGCCGTTGCTGCGCCTGGCCCGCTCCCTGGCCGACCGCGCCTCCTACGCGCTGACCGCCGAGGTCTGCCCGGTCCTGGCCCTGACGGCCCCGGCCGAGCTGCGGATCACCGTCCCGCCGCGGGCCGTGCGCATTCTGCGCGACGAGGAGATCGAGGGTCTGGCGCGCTCGGGCGGCCTGCTGAAACCGGCGGAAGTGGAGGCGCTGTACGCGACGGCCCGCGACCGGAACACGTGGGGGCGGGTGTGAGCGGGGGGCTTGATGTGCGGGTGGCTTGGTGAGCAGGTGGCTTGGTGAGCGGGGCGCGCGGCGGGGGTGAGCGCGGTCCGGCCGGGTGAGCGGCCGCGCTGACGACCAGCAGCCCGCTCAGCGGCCCTCCCCAGGCAGCGGGCGCGCTGTCCGCGGGTTCAGCAGCGGGGCGAGCAGGTCGCCGTACTCCCGTAGCCGGGGAGCGACGTCCGCCGCCCGCAGCTCCAGCCGCTCCGGCGACCGGCACGCGGCGACCTCGTCCCAGGTCACCGGCGCCGAGACCGTAGGCGTGTCCCGGGCCCGCAGCGTGTAGGGGGCCGCGGTCGTCTTCCGGGCCGCGTTCTGGCTCCAGTCGACGAACACCTTGCCCGGCCGCAGACTCCGCGTCATCCGGTGCAGCGCCAGTCCCGGCAGGGCGGCCTCCGCCTCGACGGCCACCTGTTTGGCGTATCGCGAGGTCTGCTCGCAGACGGCCCCGCGCACGGCGGCCAGCAGATGCAGCCCCTTGGCGCCGGAGGTCTTGGCGTACGCCTCGATCCCGTCGGCCGCCAGCCGCTCGCGCAGCCAGAGCGCCACCTCGCAGCAGTCCACGACGTCGGCGGGCGGGCCGGGGTCGAGGTCGAACACCAGCCGGTCGGCCGCCCCCGGCGCCCCGATCAGCCACTGCGGGGTGTGGAACTCGGTCACCAGGTTGGCCGCCCACATCAGACTCGGCAGATCCTGCGCCAGCACCATCCGGGCCGGCCCCTCCGAGCGGGGCACCTCGGCGGTCGTCACCCACTCGGGCGTACCGGGCGGCACGTTCTTGGTGAAGAAGACCTGCCCTCCCGGCCCGTCCGGATACCGCAGGAAGGACAGCGGCCGGTCCCGCAGATGGGGGAGCAGCACCTCGGCGACGGTGGCGTAGTAGTGCAGCACCTCGCCCTTGGTGAACCCGGTCGCGGGATACAGCACCTTCGCCAGGTTGCTGAGCGCGAGCCGTCGCCCCTCCACCTCCGTGATCGGCACCATATGATAAGAAAACCACGCGAAACGCCGATTCTGCCGCGGAACGCCGAACCCGTCGCTCCTCTCGACGACGCCCCGCCCCCTGACGACCCGCTCTGACGATCCGCCCGGAAGGTGCTGCACGTGCGATCCATCTGGAACGGCGCCATCTCGTTCGGCCTGGTCAGCATCCCGATCAAGCTGGTGAACGCCACCGAGAGCCACGCCATCTCCTTCCGCCAGATCCACCTGGAGGACGGCGGCCGCATCCGCTACCGCAAGGTGTGCGAACTGGAGGACCGCGAGGTCGCGCAGGCGGAGATCGGCAAGGGCTACGAGGACTCGGACGGCGCCATCATCCCGATCACCGACGAGGACCTGTCCCATCTGCCGCTGCCCACCGCGCGGACGATCGACATCGTGGCCTTCGTGCCGGCCGACCAGATCGACCCGCTCCAGATGGAGCACGCCTACTACCTCGCCGCGAGCGGCGCCCCCGCCGCCAAGCCGTACACCCTGCTGCGGGAGGCCCTCAGACGCAGCAACCGGGTCGCCATCGCGAAGTTCGCCCTGCGCGGCCGCGAGCGCCTGGGCATGCTGCGCGTGGCCGACGACGTCATCGTCATGCACGGCCTGCTCTGGCCCGACGAGATCCGCGCCCCGCAGGGAGTGGCCCCGGACGTGGACGTGACGGTCCGCGACAAGGAACTGGACCTCGCCGACGCCCTGATGGACACGCTCGGCGAGGTGGACCTGCACGACCTGCACGACGAGTACCGGGAGGCCGTGGAGCAGGTCATCGCCGCCAAGGCCACCGGCGAGCAGCCCCCGGAGACGCCGGAACCGGCCCGCGGCGGCAAGGTCCTGGACCTGATGGCGGCCCTGGAGAACAGCGTCCGGGCGGCCCGTCACTCCCGGGGCGAGGAGGAGGACGGCGAGGCGCCCCCGGGGAGGGCCGCCGACGAGGGAGAGAAGGCCGAGGTCAGGCAACTCCCGCGCGCCGAGCCGGAGAAGAAGGCCGCCGCACGGAAGGCGGCGCCGCGGAAGAAGACGACGGCGAAGAAGACGGCGCCGTCGTCCAAGTCGGCCCGGCAGGACGGGAAGGCGGCCTCGGACACGAAGGCCGCGGCGAAGACGCCGCCGAAGCCGGCCAAGAAGACGGCGGCCAAGACGGAGAAGAAGACCCCGGCGAAGAAGACGGCGGCCCGGAAGCGGACGGCGTGAGCGGCTGCCCTGGCGGGGTGGACGGCGTGAGCGGCCCCGGCGGCCGGACGGCGTGAGCGGCCCCGGCGGGCGGAGTGAGCGGCTGCCCCGGCGGAGTGGACGGCGTGAGCGGCTCCGGCGGCCGGACGGCGTGAGCGGCCCGGCGGGCGGACACCGGCTCTCGTACGAAAACCAGATGATGTCCGTTTCCCGTTGAGTTACGTTGCTCCTGTTCGAAGGGGGAGCTGTGACGAAGCTCAATCAGATCATCGCCGTCGAAAAGGGCGTCAAGAGCAAGGCAGTTCAGGACGGCGCGGCGGCGCACCAGAAGGTGCAGAAGCCCGCGCTGCTCGCCGGCATCTCGCGCGCCTACCAGCCCAAGGACGAGGAGGGCGAGCAACTGCCGCCGGAGTCCACCCGGGTGCAGGTCAGGGGCGAGGAGATCCTGCGGGAGATGTCCGCTTCGCTGACGCGGCTGTTCGACGTGACGGCGACGAAGGACTGGGCGAACTGCACGGCTCGCGCGGACGTGACGGTGGACGGCCGGACCATCGTCGGCGAGGCGCCCGTCAGTTACCTGCTGTTCCTGGAGAAGCAGCTCACCGAGCTGCACGCCTTCGTCAAGAGGCTGCCGGTGCTGGACGGGGCCGAGTCCTGGTCGCTGGACCCGTCGACGGACTGGTGGAAGACGGACCCGGTCCGCACGATCCGCACGAAGAAGGTCCCGCGCAACCACGTCAAGGCCGAGGCGACCGACAAGCACCCGGCCCAGGTCGAGGTCTACTACGAGGACGTGCCGATCGGGTACTGGACGACGGTGAAGTTCTCCGGCGCGCTGCCCGCCCGGCGGGTGAACGAGCTGCTGGACCGGGTGGAGAAGCTCCAGCAGGCGGTGAAGTTCGCCCGCGAGGAGGCCAACGGCACGGAGGTCGTCGACCAGCGGGTCGGCGACGCGGTGTTCGGCTACCTGTTCGCCTGAACCGCAGGCGGACCGGGTAGCCCCATGATCGCCCCCGCGTGCGAGCGCGGGGGTGCGCACCAGGCGCGAGCCGGACGAGAATCCGGTCCGCGTCACGGGCGCAAGCTGAAACTGACGTTCAGCCTGAATCCCGGGGTGACGGCGAAGGACCGTGACCGCGATCAGACTCAGACTCTCGCTCCAGCTTCAGCATTCGCCACCGATCGCCGGATCGACCGAGTACGGACGACCGCCGCCGGATGCGAGTTCAACTCTCGTCTGCACCTCTGCACGGTGCGGTAGTTCAATGGAAGAACACGACGGCTTGACTGACTGATCCGCACTCTTAAACGCCACCGGCGTGTGCACAGGGGTGGCACCCCAGGGGCCCGGGAGCTGGATACGTCTCCCGGGCCCCGCCACGCGCTCCGGCAAAGCAGTGTCAACGGCACGGAGTTGGCCGAGTGGAGTGGCGAAGTGAAGTGGCGGGGCGGCGGCTCGGGCGGGTGGAGGCCGCTGGCGCGAGGGGTAGTTGAGCGTTGGATTGTCACAACTCCGTCACCGTCTTTACCAATCCCTCACATCTGATGCGTCCGCGTAGATAGCTTCGCCCCTCACGGACTCACCAGGGGGGACCTCATGAGCCACTACCAGTCTCAGCCGCCGTTCCAGCCTCCGCCTGGGCCGCCCGCCGCCCGTCCCGCACCCAAGTGGGCCCGCAAGCGATTCGTACTGCCCGCCCTGGGCCTGGCGTTCCTCATCGGCATGGGCAGCGCCGGCGCCGCCGGCCACAACCCGGACGCGACGAAGTCGGCGGCCGACACGACGAAGTCGGTGGCTGACGCCAAGGTGCGGCCGACGCCCACGATCACGGTCACCGCGACGGCCACGGCGACGGAGACCGCCACGCCGAAGCCGGGGCCGACGGTGACGAAGACGGTCAAGACGACGGTGACCGTCACCGCGCACGCCGCTGCCGCGGGGTCGGGAGTCCGGGGTAGTTCGACGTCCGGGGGATCGTCGTCTGGCGGATCGTCGTCCGGCGGCGGGTCCGGCTCGTCGGGCGACTCCGGCTCGTCGGGCGGCTCCAGTTCAGCGGGCAACGGTGCGACGGCGCTGTGCAACGACGGTACGTACTCGTACGCCGCTCACCATCAGGGGGCCTGCTCGCATCACGGCGGCGTGGCCGTCTTCTACCGGTAGTCGCACCCGGCGCCGTGCCGTCCTCAGCGCGCGAACTTCTCGATGGCGGCCGGCGTGACCGGGGTGAAGAAGTTGACGAGGTTGCCGTCGGGGTCGCGGAACAGGAGCGAGCGGTTTCCCCAGGGCATCGTGGTCGGCTCGTTGACGAAGTCCTCCACGAAGCCGCTCAGGTCCTTGTGCACGCTGTCCACGTCGTCCACCAGGAACTCGAGGATGACGCTGCGGTTGTCGGCCGGGCGGGCGGCGCCGGGCGCGAACAGGGGGACGGTGCGGGTGCTGCCGATCGCGAGGGTGACCGAGGCGGTCCTGATCTCGGCGAAGTCGTCGTTGGCCCAGGCGGCGGACGCCTTGGTGACGCGCTCGTAGAAGTCGACGAGGCGGGCGACGTCGTCGGTGATGATGCGGACGGACGTGAAGTGCACGGGTTCTCTCCTCTGGTCTGGCCGGTCGGTGCTCGTGACCGCACGCTACGACCGATACCGGGCAGAACCCGCCCGGTATCTACGGAAGACTTCCCCGCATGCAGCGCCCCCTCGCCCGCGTCCTCACCCTGCTGGAGCTTCTGCAGTCAGGCGGCCTCCGGACCGTGTCCGAACTCGCCGCCCGGCTGAACGTCGACGAACGCACCGTGCGGCGCTACGCACAGCAGCTCGTCGACCTAGACGTGCCCGTCGAGTCGGTGCGCGGCCGCTACGGCGGCTACCGGCTCGCCCCCGGCTACCGCATGCCCCCGCTCATGCTGAGCGACGACGAAGCGCTCGCCGTGCTGCTCGGCCTGGAAGCCGGCCGGCGATCGGGCCTGACGGCGACGGCGGAGACGGCGAGTGAGACGGCGGCGGCCAAGATTCGGCGAGTGCTGCCCGAGCGACTGCGCCGCAGGCTCGACGCCGTGCTCGGCGCGCTCGCTTTCACGGATCCGCCCGGCAGAGCGGCGCCTGCCCCGGAACCCGGGACCTTCCTCCCGATCGCCGACGCGGTCCACCATCACCGGCCGATCATGATCCGGTACACCGCCGGCGACGGCCGACGCAGCGAGCGCACCCTGCACCCGTACGGAGTCGTCGCCCACTCGGGCAGGTGGTACGTGACGGCCGCCGACGTCTCAACAGGCGAGGACCGGATCTTCCGACTGGATCGCGTCACCGATGTGAGAGCCTTGCCCGGCTCGTTCGAACCACCCCCCGGAATCGACGCGGCGAGCCGCGTCCTGACGGGGCTCGCCACGGTCCCGTACCGGCACGAGGTGACCCTGCGCATTCAGGCGACGGCCGAACAGATCCACACCCGACTCCCCGCCAGCGTCGCTGTCGTGAACGAACTCCCGCCCCCGGCGTCCCCGCCGACGGAGCACTGGTGCCGCGTCGAACTCCGCGCAGAACGCCTCGACTGGCTCCCCGCAGCCCTCGCCGCACTGGACCGCCCCTTCGTCATCGAACGCCCAGCCGAACTCCGCAGCCTCACCGAAGCCTTCGCCACCCGCCTCGCGAACTCGGCCCGCAGAAGCCCACGTCTGTGAGAGCCCGGTGGCGCGCGCGTGAAAACAGCTCGATTTGGAGACACGTGACGCTGTTGGTTCGCACTCGCTCTGCGCCAACTTCTCCAGGACGACAGAGGCGCGACTGCTGGTGACGTGACTTTCGATCAGCGTCGATACATCGTCGGCGGGGAGCGAAACGCCTCTACTGGCCCAACGGGAGAGGTGGTGGGTGAGAGCCACAGCAGTCGGCCATCGGGATCGGTGACCGCCTGTACGTTCACTCCGTGCCGGCGGTGCTTGTGGCTGAACGCTGAGGTGCCCGTGGCCGAGGTCGCTCGTCGGGTCGGCAACTTGCCCGAGGTGATCCACTGCGTCGACGAGGGGCGGATCTACGATCAAGAAGAGGTCGTGAACAGGAAGATCGAGGCGGAGCTCGCCTGACAGGAGTGAGCGTCGACTTCAAAGTGCGGAGCGTCTGTCAGGCGCAGTCAATCTCAAATGGATGCTGAGGTTGGCGGCTGTGGCGTGGGCGGCGGGCAGGTATTCGCACCATTTTCCTCCGCCCACGCCACACAGTCAGCTAGCCTTGCGGCCACCCAGGGATCATTCGCCAAATGGTCGGGGAGACGGGTCTCGACATCGATGAATGCTGGGGCAAGTTGCTGAGCTGTCAGACCACTCGTTTCCCGCAAATCTGCCCCGTCAAGAGAAGTTTCGACAAATGTTGATTTTTTCAGGAATGCGCCGCGCAGGTCAACTCTGAACATGGCTGCCTGATCGCATCGCGCTTCGATAAGCCACGCAAAGCACATATCTGCGGTGTTGAGAATGCTACCCTTCATGACCACGCCTCGTAGATCAGCTTGACGAAGGTCTACTGCAGTGAGGAACATCCACTCCAGGCGTGGCGGGGATTCGAATTCGAAGTGTCGCAGACTGAGCCCGGCCAGCTTCGCATGGCGAAGATCGAGGCGCCGGGTTTCAGGCCGTTTTGGTCGGCGAGCCAGAACCTCAACCGCAGCCTGTATGTCTGCGGAGAGTTCAGGGCTCTCATTGAATGCGACCTCGCGTCCGTTCCGCTGCTCAGGAAGAGTTGGAGACGGGGCTGTCGCGCCTCTGTGTGTGTTGTGCCTTACGAACCCCGCCAACACTCTGACGATCGCCTCGTGGTCCACTGCAGACTCTGATAGCACATGTTCGAGGCTGTAGACAGCTCCCAGGCGCACCTCCAGCTTGTCCGAGGCGAGATTCTCGACTGCAGCCCGATACCTGTCAGTCACTTGTCCTCGACGCGACAAAAGATATGTGCGTGCTGTGTAAGCAAGGCCAGCGAAGACAGTTGCGCCCGCTATGGCGGCTAGGACCGTTTGCCGGACTGCGTTTATCGCATCAGCTCGATCGGTTCCGGATAGATGCTGCACTGTCTCGCCAGCCACAAACCAGGAGATCGGACCCAGTATGAGTATGAGGGCACCTGCTGTCCCGATAACTATGGCGACGGCTGCAGCCGCCCACCGGCGGCTTCTCCTCCATCGAGCTTCAACGGCCCGAACCACCTCTGACCTCGTCCGCACCTTCGGCCCCCTAGCGGCAAAGATTCGTCGGGATCTTCTCGCGGGGATGCACATGGCCACAAGGCGGAGGGTGCGCGCAGGTCTATCGCAGTCAGCGCGAGCCAACGACAAAGAGCGGGACCCAGTGAGACTGGGGCCCGCTCTTCATGCTTGGCATCTGCGCTGGTCAACCGCATCATCGTGCTGGTTGAGGCGAAGTGCCCCCGGCAGGATTCGAACCTGCGCACACGGCTCCGGAGGCCGTTGCTCTATCCCCTGAGCTACGGGGGCGGGTCGGGCGCGCTGTGTGCGCGGCGACGGGTAGAACACTACCAGCTCGTGGGGGGTGGTCATGAACGTTTTGCGGGGCGCCGTGCGTGGTGGGGCGTCCGTTCGGGACGGTGCTGTCACCCCAGGGGGTGGAAGTCGGGAAAACCGGGACGCGGCGGCCGGGCCCGACCTACTCTCGGATGTGTGCCAGGGGCTTCCGGCCGGGTGCTTGTTGTGGACGACAACAAGGTCATCCGGCAGCTAATCAGGGTCAACCTCGAGCTTGAGGGTCTCGAGGTCGTGACCGTGGCCGACGGTGCCGAGTGTCTGGACGTGGTGCACCAGGTGCGGCCCGATGTCATCACCCTCGACGTCGTCATGCCGCGGCTCGACGGGCTGGCGACCGCCGCGCGGCTGCGCGCCGATCCCCGTACCCGTGATCTGCCTCTCGCCATCGTCAGCGCCTGTTCGACGTACGAGGTCGAGACCGGGCTCGACGTCGGCGTGGACGCCTTCCTGGCGAAGCCCTTCGATCCCTCGGAACTCGTTCGGGTGGTCCTCCAGTTGGTCGACGGGCGGGGGAGCGGGCCCGGAGGCGGCGGAGGGATAGGGGTCGGCCCCGGCGGGTCCGGGGACACCGAGCCCGCCGGTCAGGGGAGCGGATGACCGCCGGTCAAGGGAGCGGATGACCGCCCTCCCGTCCACATGCCGATACCCACCCCAAACCGGCTCGCATGGTCACCCCCCTTCTCCCCTACGCTTGTCCCGTGACGCCCGTGGAACTCTCCCGTACCGTGCTGTGCGCGGTGCGTCGTGCTGTTGAGCTGGGGGAGCTGAGCGCGGAGGCGCCGGAGCGCGTCGTGGTCACGCGGCCGGGGGCCGGAGGATGCGGGGACTACGCCACCAGCGTCGCCCTCCAGCTCGCCCGAGCGGCCGGGCAGCCCGCCCACCGGGTCGCCGAGACGCTGCGGGCGCATCTCCTCGACGCCGACGGCATTCGCGACGTCGTCGTCACCGGGCCCGGGTTCCTCAACATCAGCCTGCGCGACTCCGATGCCGACTCCGCCGCCGCGCGGCTCGTCGCGGAGGTGCTGCGTCTCGGGCAGCGGTACGGGTTCGGGCAGGCGGCCGCGGGACAGGTCCACCGACTGCACTGCGCGGCCGACGTTCGGGCGCTCGTCGTCGGCGAGGTCGCCGCCCGGCTGTTGCGCTCCCAGGGCGCCCTCGTCCTGACCCCTCGCGATCAGCCGGTCCCGCCCGCCTGGGCGGACGTGCTCGGCGCGCACGTGGACGAGTCCGGGCCGGCGCCCCTCGACGCCACCGTCCGGCCCGTGCCCGCCGTCGTCCGGCCCATGTCCGCCGTCGTCCGGCCCGTGCCCGTCGCCGCCGACGACATCGCCGGGCTGCTCGCCCTCGGGCGGGACGCCGGACGCTGGGCGTTGCTCCAGCCCGCCGGGCACGACCGGCCCCGGATCGACGAGACCCACCTCCTCCAGCGCGAGGGCAACCCCCTCTTCCGCGTCCGGTACGCCCACGCCCGCACTCGGGCGCTGCTCCGCAACGCCGCCGACCTCGGGTTCGCCCCCGAACCAGGCGCCCTCGGCCGCCCCACGAGCGCCACAGACCCCATGGGTGCTGCCTCATGCCTCGCAGGTCAGCAAGACCCCACGCGTCACGAATACCCCGCGCGTCACGAAAACCCAACCCGTCACCCAGACCCCGCGCGTCCCGAAAATCCAACCCGTCACGCAGACCCCGCGCGTCACGGAAACCCACCCAGTCACGGAGACCCCACGGGTCAGGACCTGCTCGCCGCGCTCTCCGATCACCCCCGCGTGCTCGCCCAGGCCGGCGCGCACCGTGCCCCCGACCGTCTCGCCCGGCATCTCGTCGCCGTCGCCGACGCCGTGCTGCCCCTGCTGCCGGGCGTGCTGCCGCTCGGGGAGGAGAAACCCTCGGCCGCCCACCGCGCCCGGCTCGCGCTCGCCGTCGCCGCCGGGACGGTGCTGGCCGGCGGCCTGTCCCTGCTCGGCATCGACGCACCCGACCACCTCTGAGAAGCCAGAGAGACACACCGACATGAGCCGTTCCGCACATCCCGCCGGTCCCCGCTACGCCGACGTCCTGACCGAGGGCCACTACTCCGCCCCGCCCGCCGACCTCAACACCCTCGACGCCAAGATCTGGGCGCAGACCGTCGGCCGCGACGAGGACGGCGTCGTGCGCGTCGGCGGGATCGCCGTCACGCGGCTCGCCGAGGAGTTCGGCACCCCCGCCTACATCCTCGACGAGGCCGACTTCCGCGCCCGCGCCCGCGCCTGGCGCACCGCCTTCGGGCAGGACGCCGACGTCTTCTACGCGGGCAAGGCGTTCCTGTCCCGGGCGGTCGTGCGGTGGCTGCACGAGGAAGGGCTCAACCTCGACGTCTGCTCCGGCGTCGAACTGGCCACCGCGCTGTCCGCGGGGATGCCCGCCGAGCGCATCGCCTTCCACGGCAACAACAAGTCGTCCGCGGAGATCCGGCGGGCCGTGGAGGCCGGCGTCGGGCGGATCGTGCTCGACTCCTTCCAGGAGATCGTGCGGGTCGCGCACGTCGCGCGGGAGCTGGGCCGCCGCCAGCCCGTCCAGATCCGGGTCACCGTCGGAGTCGAGGCGCACACGCACGAGTTCATCGCCACCGCGCACGAGGACCAGAAGTTCGGCATCCCGCTCGCCGGGGGCCAGGCCGCCGAGGCCGTGCGGCGGGCCCTCCAGCTCGACGGGCTGGAGCTGATCGGGATCCACAGCCACATCGGGTCGCAGATCTTCGACATGTCGGGGTTCGAGGTCGCCGCGCACCGCGTCGTGGGCCTGCTGAAGGACGTCCGCGACGAGCACGGCGTCGAGCTGCCCGAGATCGACCTCGGCGGCGGCCTCGGCATCGCCTACACCGCTGACGACGACCCGCGCGAGCCGCACGAGATCGCCAAGGCGCTGACCGAGATCGTCTCCCGCGAGTGCGAGGCCGCCCGGCTCCGCACCCCCCGTATCTCCGTCGAGCCGGGCCGCGCCATCGTCGGCCCGACCGCCTTCACCCTCTACGAGGTCGGCACCGTCAAGCCGCTGGAGGGGCTGCGCACCTACGTCTCCGTCGACGGCGGCATGTCCGACAACATCCGCACCGCGCTCTACGACGCGGAGTACAGCGTCGCGCTGGTCTCGCGCGCCTCCGACGCCGAGCCGATGCTCGTCCGGGTCGTCGGCAAGCACTGCGAGAGCGGGGACATCGTGGTCAAGGACGCGTTCCTGCCGGCCGACCTCGCGCCCGGCGACCTCATCGCCGTACCGGCCACGGGCGCCTACTGCCGCTCCATGGCCAGCAATTACAACCACGCGCTGCGGCCGCCGGTCGTCGCCGTGAGCGACGGCGCCGCGCGGGTCGTCGTACGACGCGAGACGGAGGAGGACCTGCTGCGACTCGACGTCGGTTGATCCGCCGGCGCCCCTCGCGCGAGCGGCGCCGAAGGATCCCCGCCGAAGCCGAAGCCGAAGCCGAAGCCGAAGCCGAAGCCGACGACCGCCGCCGAAGCCGAAGCCGACGACCGCCGCCGAAGCCGAAGCCGACGACCGCCGCCGAAGCCGAAGACCTCCGCCGCAACCGGATGACCTCCGCCGCAACCGGATGACCTCCGCCGCAACCGGATGACCTCCGCCGAAGCCGGAGGATCTTCGCCGAAACGATCCGCTGGAAATGAAATATGAATCTCACTATCCGGACAACCGGCGGAAACTCCGATCCGGTGGGTGAGACTGGTCCCACCGTGCACGGCATGAGGAAACGAGGTCGCATGATGCGTACGCGTCCGCTGAGGGTGGCGCTGCTGGGCTGTGGGGTCGTCGGCTCAGAGGTGGCGCGCCTCATGACGACGCACGCCGACGACCTCGCCGCCCGGATCGGTGCGCCCGTGGAGCTGGCGGGCGTCGCGGTCCGCCGCCCGTCGCGGGTGCGCGAGGGCGTCGACCCCGCCCTCGTCACCGCCGACGCCACCGCCCTCGTCAAACGGGGCGACATCGACGTCGTGGTCGAGGTCATCGGCGGCATCGAGCCCGCGCGGACCCTCATCACCACCGCCTTCGAGCACGGCGCCTCCGTCGTCTCCGCCAACAAGGCCCTGCTCGCCCAGGACGGCGCCACCCTGCACGCGGCGGCCGGCGAGCACGGCCAGGACCTCTACTACGAGGCCGCCGTCGCCGGGGCCATTCCGCTCATCCGGCCGCTGCGCGAATCCCTCGCCGGGGACAAGGTCGACCGGGTGCTCGGCATCGTCAACGGCACCACGAACTTCATCCTCGACAAGATGGACTCCACCGGCGCCGGCTACCAGGAAGCGCTCGACGAGGCCACCGCGCTCGGCTACGCCGAGGCCGATCCGACCGCCGACGTCGAGGGGTTCGACGCCGCCGCCAAGGCCGCCATCCTCGCCGGGATCGCCTTCCACACCCGGGTCCGCCTCGACGACGTCCACCGCGAGGGCATGACCGAGGTCACCGCCGCCGACTTCGCCTCCGCCAAGGAGATGGGCTGCACGATCAAACTGCTCGCGATCTGCGAGCGGGCCGCGGACGGAGCGTCCGTCACCGCGCGCGTGCACCCCGCGATGATCCCGTTCAGCCACCCGCTGGCCTCGGTGCGCGGCGCCTACAACGCCGTCTTCGTCGAGTCGGAGGCGGCCGGCCGGCTGATGTTCTACGGGCCCGGCGCCGGCGGTCCGCCCACCGCCTCCGCCGTGCTCGGCGACCTGGTGGCCGTCTGCCGCAACCGGCTCAGCGGGAGCACCGGGCCCGGCGAGTCCGCGTACGCCGCGCTGCCCGTCTCGCCCATGGGGGACGTCGTCACGCGCTACCACATCAGCCTGGACGTCGCCGACAAGCCGGGCGTCCTGGCCCAGGTCGCCACCGTGTTCGCCGAGCACGGCGTGTCCATCGACACGGTCCGCCAGCAGGGCAAGGACGGCGAGGCGTCTCTCGTCGTCGTCACCCACCGCGCGTCCGACGCCGCCCTCACCGGCACCGTCGCGGCGCTGCGCAGCCTCGACACCGTGCGGGGCGTCGCCAGCATCATGCGGGTTGAAGGAGAGTAACCAGCGATGACCCACCAGTGGCGCGGAATCATCGAGGAGTACCGGGACCGGCTGCCGGTGTCCGACGCGACGCCGGTCGTGACGCTTCGGGAGGGCGGTACGCCGCTCGTGCCCGCGCAGGTGCTCTCCGAGCGCACCGGCTGCGAGGTCCACCTGAAGGTGGAGGGCGCCAACCCGACCGGGTCCTTCAAGGACCGGGGCATGACCATGGCGATCAGCAGGGCGAAGGAGGAGGGCGCCAAGGCCGTCATCTGCGCGTCCACCGGCAACACCTCCGCCAGCGCTGCCGCCTACGCCGTCCGGGCCGGCATGGTCTGCGCGGTGCTCGTGCCGCGGGGCAAGATCGCGCTCGGCAAGATGGGCCAGGCGCTTGTGCACGGCGCGAAGATCCTCCAGGTCGACGGCAACTTCGACGACTGCCTCACCCTCGCCCGCGCGCTGAGCGACGACTACCCGGTGGCGCTGGTCAACTCGGTCAACCCGGTGCGCATCGAGGGCCAGAAGACGGCCGCCTTCGAGATCGTGGACATGCTCGGCGACGCGCCCGACATCCACGTCCTCCCGGTCGGGAACGCGGGCAACATCACGGCCTACTGGAAGGGTTACAAGGAGTACGCCGCCGACGGCGTCTCCAGCAGGGCCCCCCGCATGTGGGGGTTCCAGGCGTCCGGCAGCGCCCCGATCGTGCGCGGCGAGGTCGTCAAGGACCCGTCCACCATCGCCACCGCGATCCGCATCGGCAACCCCGCCTCCTGGGCGTTCGCGCTGGCCGCGCGGGACGAGTCAGGCGGCGCGATCGAAGAGGTGACGGACCGTGAGATCCTGCGCGCTTACCGGCTGTTGGCCGCCCAAGAGGGCGTCTTCGTGGAGCCGGCGTCGGCCGCTTCGGTCGCCGGTCTGCTGAAGGCCGCCGAGCAGGGCGAGGTGGACCCCGGCCAGCGGATCGTGTGCACCGTCACCGGCAACGGGCTGAAGGACCCCGACTGGGCCGTCGCCGGCGCCCCGCAGCCGGTCACCGTCCCGGTCGACGCGGCCACGGCGGCGGAACGGCTGGGCCTGACCTGACCCGCCGAGACGCCGAGACGCCGAAAAGCGGGCCGCACCCCCGTCGAGGCGCCGAAGCGAGCCGCACCGGGCGCGACGGACGGCCGCAACGGCGGTACGACGTCTCGGCGGACGAGCCTGACCGCGCAACGGCGGTACGACGCCCCGGCGGACGAGCCCGACCGCGCACCGCCGGTACAACGCCCCGGCGGACACGCTCAACCGCGCACCGGGCGGGACGGCGCACCGTCGGGCACGCCCGACCGCGCACCGGCGTACACGCCCAACGGCGATACGGCGCACCGGCGGAGGTGCGGGACGGCGGAGGAGCCGGGAGCCCCCGGGCCCGAGGCGGGACGCCCCCGGGCGCGAGGCGTGATGCCCCCGGTGCCGAGGCGTGACGCCGCCGCAGCGGGCGCCGCGTCGCCGCCCGGCCCCGCGCGCCCCGCGCCGCGCGCCCCGCGCCCCGCGCCGCGCGCCGCGCGCCCCGCGCACCCCCGTGACCTCGCGCGGCGGCGCCCGAAGCGTCGCCACCCAGGGGCGCTCATACGGGTGCACGAGGGGCTTGCGACACGCTTCGTGCGCCTCCCGTGCGCCCTATGTCGCCACAGAACCTTCCTTCGATAGGCTGTGGCGAACCCGCCCGCCGCATATGCCCAGCCGGGCCCGCCGCGTCGTCCGCGCGGTCGCAACCCGCAGGCCCCGCGGCACGCCCGGCTGGCCGGACGTCAGCCGCCCCCCAAGCCGAGACCCTCAGTCGAACCCCCCAGCCGTATCCCCCCAGTCGAACCTCCCGCTTCCCCAGTCGAACCCCCAGTGAACGTCGGGCGAAGGGCTGCCGGACTCCGCCGGATTCCGTCGCGTCCCCCGCCCTCACGCAGTGCAAGGAGAGTCAACGAGCGATGGCCGGTCCAGCGTTCCGCGCCGCCGCCGTACGGGTGCGCGTCCCCGCCACCAGCGCCAACCTCGGGCCGGGCTTCGACGCCCTCGGCCTCGCGCTGGGGCTCTACGACGACGTGGTGGTCCGGGTGGCCGACTCCGGGCTGCACATCGACATCGCGGGCGAGGGCGGCGAGACGCTGCCGCGCGACGAGAAGCACCTGCTGGTACGAGCGCTGCGCGCCGCCTTCGACGTCCTCGGCGGACAGCCGCGCGGGCTGGAGATCGTCTGCGCCAACCGCATTCCGCACGGCCGCGGTCTGGGCTCCTCCTCCGCCGCCATCTGCGCCGGCATCGTCGCCGCGCGCGCGGTGACCATAGGCGGCGAGGCCCGGCTCGACGACACCGCGCTGCTGGAGCTGGCCACCGAGATCGAGGGCCACCCGGACAACGTGGCGGCCTGTCTGCTGGGCGGGTTCACCCTGTCCTGGATGGAGGCCGGCGCCGCGCGCGCCATCAGGATGGACCCCGGCGACTCCGTCGTTCCGGTGGTCTTCGTGCCGGGCAAGCCGGTGCTGACCGAGACCGCGCGCGGCCTGCTCCCGCGCACCGTCCCGCACGTCGACGCGGCCGTCAACGCGGGCCGCGCCGCGCTGCTCGTCGAGGCCCTCACGCGGCGCCCCGAGCTGCTGCTGCCCGCCACCGAGGACCGCCTGCACCAGGAGTACCGCGCCTCGGCGATGCCGGAGAGCGCGGCGCTGATGGAGCGCCTGCGCGCCGACGGCGTGCCCGCGGTCATCTCCGGCGCGGGACCGACGGTGATGGCGCTGGCCGACGCGGACAGCGCCGACAAGGTGGAGCGGCTCGCGGGACCCGAATGGGCGGCCAACCGGCTGAGCCTGGACCGGCAGGGCGCGAGCGTGATGCCGCTGTCGGGCTGACACGCGATTGCCGGTTTTCGAGAGGGGGAATGTTTGTTGGATCCGGTAGTGTTAATCTCAAGTCTGCACCCGACCTCACTATGGCGAGGTGCGTCGTGTCCCCGTCCGGGACTGACATTCTTCCGGGAGCTCCCCACGCCACTCCGTGTTCCGTACTCCGTGCCTGGGCAGTACGCCGTACGCGAGCGCTGAGCGGTCCGCAGGGCACGCTCCGGAACAGGCGCTACCACGCCACGTGACACTCGATGCCACGGCCCGTCGGGGCAGCGCCACTCACCAGTTATCTCTTCCGCCGTTCCGGGCGGACCACCGCCCCGGCGCGATCCGTACAGCCAGGACCGCCGCCGGACAGCACAAACGGTCGCCGAGCCAGACAGGCCGACGTCCGCTCCAGGGAAGGACCCTTCGTGAGCGACACCACCGATCTGATGGGCGCACGTGTCGAGGAGACCGCTGCCGCGCCCGCCACGGACGCCTCCGCGCCTGCTGCTGGTGCCGGCTCGCGGCGGCGCCGCGGTACCGGCCTCGACGGCATGGTGCTGGCCGAGCTTCAGCAGGTCGCCTCGGGCCTCGGCATCAAGGGCACCGCGCGCATGCGCAAGAGCCAGCTCATCGAGGTCATCAAGGACGCGCAGGCCGGAGGGGGCGCCGCCCCCGCGAAGGCCGACGAGGCCGCCGAGGCCAAGCCGAAGCGCCGCGCCACCTCCCGTGCCCGCACCGGCGACGAGGCGCCCGCCGCGAAGAAGGCGGCCGAGGCGCCGGCCGACCAGGCCGCCGCTCAGCAGCAGATCGACATCCCCGGCCAGCCGGCCAGCGAGGACGCTCCCGCGGACCGCCGCCGGCGCCGGGCTGCCGAGGCGGGCAGCCCCGAGACCGTCGTCGCCGAGGCCAAGAGCGAGGCGAAGTCCGAGGCCCCCGCGCAGCAGCAGGCCCAGGGCCAGCAGCAGGGCGACGCCAAGGGCGACGCGGGCGACGGCGAGGGCCGCCGCCGCGACCGCCGCGAGCGAGGCCGCGACCGAGAGCGCGGCGGAGACCGCGACCGCGGCGGGGACCGCGACCGTGGCGGAGACCGTGAGCGCGCCGGGGACCGCGACCGTCGCGGCAAGGGCGACGACCAGCAGGCCGGGCAGCGCCAGCAGGGTCAGCAGCAGAGCCAGCAGCAGAGCGGCGGCCGGCCGGACCGCGCCGTCGGTCCGCAGGACGACGACGACTTCGAGGGCGGCCGCCGCGGCCGCCGCGGCCGCTACCGCGACCGTCGCGGCCGCCGCGGCCGTGACGAGGTGTCCGAGCCGCAGATCACCGACGACGACGTCCTGATCCCGGTCGCCGGCATCCTCGACATCCTCGACAACTACGCGTTCATCCGCACCTCCGGCTACCTGCCCGGCCCGAACGACGTGTACGTCTCCCTCGCCCAGGTCCGCAAGAGCGGCCTGCGCAAGGGCGACCACGTCACCGGCGCGGTCCGCCAGCCGAAGGACGGCGAGCGGCGCGAGAAGTTCAACGCGCTGGTCCGCCTGGACTCGGTCAACGGCATGGCGCCCGAACACGGCCGCGGACGGCCGGAGTTCACCAAGCTGACGCCGCTGTACCCGCAGGACCGGCTCCGCCTGGAGACCGACCCCGGTGTGCTGACGACCCGGATCATCGACCTGGTGTCGCCGATCGGCAAGGGCCAGCGCGGTCTGATCGTGGCCCCGCCGAAGACCGGCAAGACCATGATCATGCAGGCGGTCGCCAACGCGATCACGCACAACAACCCCGAGTGCCACCTGATGGTCGTCCTCGTCGACGAGCGTCCCGAAGAGGTCACCGACATGCAGCGGTCGGTCAAGGGCGAGGTCATCTCCTCGACCTTCGACCGTCCGGCCGAGGACCACACCACGGTCGCCGAGCTGGCCATCGAGCGCGCCAAGCGCCTGGTGGAGCTGGGCCACGACGTCGTCGTGCTGCTGGACTCGATCACGCGTCTGGGCCGTGCGTACAACCTCGCCGCGCCCGCCTCCGGCCGCATCCTCTCCGGCGGCGTCGACTCGACCGCGCTGTACCCGCCGAAGCGCTTCTTCGGCGCGGCGCGCAACATCGAGGACGGCGGCTCGCTGACCATCCTCGCCACCGCCCTGGTGGAGACCGGGTCCCGGATGGACGAGGTGATCTTCGAGGAGTTCAAGGGCACCGGCAACATGGAGCTGAAGCTCGACCGGAAGCTCGCCGACAAGCGCATCTTCCCGGCGGTGGACGTGGACGCGTCCGGCACCCGCAAGGAGGAGATCCTGCTCGGCAACGAGGAGTTGGCCATCGTCTGGAAGCTGCGCCGGGTGCTGCACGCGCTCGACCAGCAGCAGGCGATCGAACTGCTCCTGGACAAGATGAAGCAGACGAAGTCGAACATCGAGTTCCTGATGCAGATCCAGAAGACGACCCCGACGCCGGGCAACGGCGACTGAGTCCTCGCGATCAGCCCGAAGGGCCGCTCCCGCACGGGGGCGGCCCTTCGCCGTGTCGGCGGCGGCGGTCGCCGGGTGCGCGAAGACGCCCGGCCGCCGTGCCCGCGGCCGCGCGCCTCCGGTCGCCCGGCCGTCCTCCTCGCCGCCGCGGGCCTTCCGCCGCTCCCGGCTGTCCTCCCCGCGGCGGCGCGCCTTCCGTCGCTCCCGGCCCATGGGCCGGACCACGCGAGAGCTTTGCCACAGGTCTCACTCACGGCGCCGACAGCGCGTGATCTCGGCCGGATGCGGGAACCGCAGGTGAGGCGGGGGCTCTCCGCACCGTCGCCTACGCTGCGTCGCCGTATCCGTACACGATCGATACGGAGCGTTGTGCAACGCTGGCTCGAGTTCCCCCGTCCCTCCATTCGAGCGACGATGGTGCGATGCGGGTGGCCGAACCCTGACGCAGGGGGTGACCGACCGGAGACGAGAGCTGAGGAGCACATGTCCGCCGAGAGCACGCCGGGTCCCGGCACACCGGGAGAGTCCGGCTCCACGAGCGCCCGCGGCGCCGCCGAGGGCGGCCGCCGCACGCCGCTCGCGAGACGGCGCAAGGCGCTGACGGCCACGGCCTGGACGGCCGCGGGGATCGTCGTGCTCGGCGGCGCCGGCGCGGGCTTCCTCTACTACAAGCTCAACGACAACCTCAAGACGGTCGACATCAACCAGGCGCTCGGCGCCGACCGGCCCGCCAAGGCCGCCACCGGCGCCGAGAACATCCTGGTCCTCGGCTCCGACAGCCGCGCGGGCGGCAACGAGAAGCTGGGCGGCGGCGCCGACGACGGCAGCGCCCGCTCCGACACGGCGATGATCGTGCACGTGGACGAGGACCACAAGAACGCCACCGTGGTCTCCATCCCCCGCGACACCCTCGTCGACCGCCCCGAGTGCACCGATTCCCGCGGCGACGCGCACCCGGCCGCCCGCGACGTGATGTTCAACGAGGCGTACTCCACCGGCGGGGCCGCTTGCGCGGTGAAGACCGTCGAGTCGCTCACCGGCATGCGCATGGACCACTACCTGGAGGTCGACTTCAAGGGCTTCCAGAAGCTCGTCGACGACCTCGGCGGCGTCCGGATCAGCACGGCCAGGGCCATCCACGACCCGAACAGCCACCTCGACCTCGCCGCGGGCCCGCACACCCTCGACGGGCGCCAGGCGCTCGGCCTGGTCCGTACCCGGCACGGCGTGGGCGACGGCTCCGACCTCGGCCGCATCCAGCTCCAGCAGGCGTTCGTCAAGGCGCTGGTATCGCAGGTCAAGCACATCGGCCTGTTCAGCGACCCCAAGCGGCTCTACGACCTCGCCGACACCGCCACCAGGACCGTCACCACCGACTCCGACATCGGCTCGGTGAACCGGCTGATCGCCTTCGCCGACGGCCTCAAGGGCGTCGACTCCTCGCACATGAGCACGGTCACGATGCCCGTGCAGTACGACACCGCCGACGCCAACCGGGTCGTCGTCGACCAGCGCAAGGCCCGTCTGGTGTGGAACGCCCTGAAGGCCGACCGGCCGGTCCCCGAGGCGGCCCGCGAGGGCACGGCGAGCGGCGGCGCCGCGGGCGTCGTCACATCGTCCTAGAGGGCGCTCCGGCGCCCGCGCCCGGGACGTGCCACGGGACGTGCCGCGAGACGTGCGCCGGGAGGCATCGCGGGACGTGCGGCGGGAGGCGTCGCGACGGGCGGGGAATAGACGGCCGGACCCCCCGGTTTGGGGAGAAGGCGCCAGTCCTGGCAGACTGGTCCGTCGGCTCCGGTTCACGCTCCCGCATCCCGCGGTCTGCGACCCGGCGCCCTCCCGAACCTAGGAGACACCTTGAAGCGCGACATCCACCCCGAGTACGTCGAGACGCAGGTGAGCTGCACCTGCGGCGCGTCGTTCACCACCCGCAGCACCATCGACTCCGGCACCGTCCGGGCCGAGGTCTGCTCCGAGTGCCACCCGTTCTACACGGGCAAGCAGAAGATCCTCGACACCGGTGGCCGCGTGGCCCGCTTCGAGGCCCGCTTCGGCAAGGCTGCCGCCGGCTCCAAGAAGTAGCGAGCCCCCATTCGCCGGTCCACGGCCGCCCCGTCGCCGGGGTGCGCCGGGACCGGCGTTTTTGGTCGCCCGCCTTCCCGTCCCGCCGTATCAGGAGCCGAAAGATGTTCGAGGCCGTCGAGGAGCTCGTCACCGAGCACGCCGACCTGGAGAAGAAGCTCGCCGAACCGTCGGTCCACGCCGACCAGGCGAACGCGCGCAAGCTGAACAAGCGGTACGCCGAGCTGACCCCGATCGTCGCTTCGTTCCGCTCCTGGAAGCAGACCGGCGACGACATCGGCACCGCTCGCGAACTCGCCGCCGACGACCCCGACTTCGCCGCCGAGGTCAAGGAGCTGGAGAAGCAGCGCGAGGAGCTGACCGAGAAGCTGCGTCTGCTGCTCGTCCCGCGCGACCCCAGCGACGACAAGGACGTCATCCTGGAGATCAAGGCGGGCGCGGGCGGCGACGAGTCCGCGCTGTTCGCCGGCGACCTGCTGCGCATGTACCTGCGCTACGCCGAGCGCGTCGGCTGGAAGACCGAGATCATCGACGCCACCGAGTCCGAGCTGGGCGGCTACAAGGACGTGCAGGTCGCGGTGAAGGCCCGCGGCGGCCAGAGCGAGCCCGGCCAGGGCGTGTGGGCCCGCCTGAAGTACGAGGGCGGGGTGCACCGCGTGCAGCGCGTGCCGGCCACCGAGTCCCAGGGCCGCATCCACACCTCGGCCGCGGGCGTCCTGGTGACCCCGGAGGCCGAGGAGGTCGACGTCGAGATCAATCCGAACGACCTCCGCATCGACGTCTACCGGTCCTCCGGCCCCGGCGGCCAGTCCGTGAACACCACCGACTCCGCGGTGCGCATCACACACCTGCCCACCGGCGTCGTCGCCTCCTGCCAGAACGAGAAGAGCCAGCTCCAGAACAAGGAGCAGGCGATGCGCATCCTGCGCTCCCGGCTGCTCGCCGCGGCGCAGGAGGAGGCCGAGCGGGAGGCCGCGGACGCCCGCCGCAGCCAGGTCCGCACCGTCGACCGCTCCGAGAAGATCCGCACGTACAACTTCCCGGAGAACCGCATCTCGGACCACCGCGTCGGCTTCAAGGCGTACAACCTCGACCAGGTCCTCGACGGTGAGCTGGCCGCGGTCATCCAGGCCTGCGTGGACGCGGACTCGGCCGCGAAGCTCGCGGCCGCGTAAGGCTCGTACGAGGACGTCCGGAGGACTTGCGTGCAGCTAGAACCCGGGGGCCGCCCCCCCAGTCCCCGCAGTGTGCTGCTCGCCGAGGTGGCCCAGGCCACCCAGCGGCTGGCGGACGCCGGCGTGCCCTCGCCGCGCACCGACGCCGAGGAGCTGGCCGCGTTCGTGCACGGCGTCAAACGCGGCGCCCTGCACTCGGTGAAGGACGCGGACTTCGACGCCCGCTACTGGGAGGTCGTCGCCCGGCGCGAGCAGCGCGAGCCGCTCCAGCACATCACCGGACTCGCCTACTTCCGCTATCTGGAGCTCCAGGTCGGCCCCGGCGTCTTCGTGCCGCGCCCGGAGACCGAGTCCGTGGTCGGCTGGGCGATAGACGCGGTGCGCGCCATGGACGTGGTCGAGCCGTGCATCGTCGACCTGTGCACCGGCTCGGGCGCCATCGCCCTGGCCCTCGCCCAGGAGGTGCCGCGCTCGCGCGTGCACGCCGTGGAGCTGAGCGAGGAGGCGCTGACCTGGACCCGCAAGAACACCGAGGGCTCCCGGGTCGACCTGCGCCAGGGCGACGCGCTGAGCGCGTTCCCCGACCTCGACGGCCAGGTCGACCTCGTCGTCTCCAACCCGCCGTACATCCCGCTCACCGAATGGGAGTACGTCGCCCCCGAGGCCCGCGACTACGACCCGGAGCTGGCGCTGTTCTCCGGGGAGGACGGCCTCGAGCTGATCCGGGGCATCGAGCGCACCGCCCACCGGCTGCTGCGTCCGGGCGGGGTCGTCGTGATCGAGCACGCCGACACCCAGGGCGGCCAGGTGCCGTGGATCTTCGCCGAGGAGCGGGGCTGGGCCGACGCGGCCGACCACCCCGACCTGAACAACCGGCCCCGGTTCGCCACCGCCCGCAAGGCGCTGCCGTGACCGCGCCCACCAGGACCACAGACCAGCAGTACGCGTACGAGGAGGACCGCTGACCATGGCACGGCGATACGACACCAATGACGCGACCGACCGTGTGACGGGTCTGCGCGAGGCCGCGTCCGCCGTCCGCCGGGGCGAACTCGTGGTGCTGCCCACCGACACGGTGTACGGCGTCGGCGCCGACGCGTTCTCCTCCGAGGCCGTCGCCGACCTGCTCGCCGCCAAGGGCCGCGGGCGGAACATGCCCACGCCCGTGCTCATCGGCTCCCCGAACACGCTGCACGGCCTGGTCACGGACTTCTCGGAGATGGCCTGGGAGCTGGTCGACGCGTTCTGGCCGGGCGCGCTGACCCTGGTCGCCCGGCACCAGCCCTCGCTCCAGTGGGACCTCGGCGACACCCGGGGCACCGTCGCCGTGCGGATGCCGCTGCACCCGGTCGCCATCGAGCTGCTGAGCGAGTTCGGTCCGATGGCCGTCTCCTCGGCGAACCTCACCGGCCACCCCGCGCCGGAGACCTGCGACGCCGCCCAGGACATGCTCGGCGACTCCGTCTCCGTGTACCTCGACGGCGGCCCCACCCCCGGCAACGTCCCGTCCTCCATCGTCGACGTGACCCGCGAGGTGCCCGTGCTGCTCCGCGCGGGCGCGCTGACGCCCGAGGAGCTGAGGAAGGTCGTCCCCGACCTCGAGGTGGCGAATTGACGGCCCCCGAAGCGGGGCGCGGCATAGGCGGGCAGGACGCGACCCGGTTCCCGGCCCAGCCCGGCGGCGCCGACGGCGCCTTCCGGATTCTCCACGTCAGCACCGGCAACGTATGCCGCTCGCCCATCACCGAGCGGTTGACCAGGCACTTCCTGGCGGACCGGCTCGGCGACCCGGCGGGCGGCGGCCTGATCGTGGAGAGCGCGGGCACCTGGGGCCACGAGGGCGCGCCGATGGAGAGCAACGCGGAGGCGGTGCTCGCGGACTTCGGGGCCGACGCCTCGGGCTTCACCGGCCGCGAACTGCTGGACGAGCACGTGATCACGGCCGACCTGGTGCTCACCGCCACCCGCGACCACCGAGCGCAGGTGATCTCCATGGGCCACTCGGCGGGCCTGCGCACCTTCACGCTCAAGGAGTTCACCCGCCTGGTGAAGGCGATCGACCCCGCGACGCTGCCCCCGCTGGAGGAGGGAATGGTCGAGCGCGCGCGGGCCCTGGTCCGGGCCGCCGCGGCGCTGCGCGGCTGGCTGCTCGCCCCCACCGCCGAGGCGGACGAGGTGTACGACCCCTACGGGGCGCCGCTGCCCTTCTTCCGGTCGATCGGCGACGAGATACACCAGGCGCTCGATCCGGTCGTGACGGCGCTGACGGGAGTGCCGGCGCGGGCCTGAGACGCCCCGGGAGGCGCCGGCGCGCCCGCGAGGCGCAGGCGACCGCGCGGAGCGTGCGGGGCGGGCCTACATTGGACGTACGCCGCCGTCGACCGCCCGGAGCCCGCCCATGTCGGTCATCCCCGCCCCCGAGGCCGATGTCCTGCTCCGGCAGGATCCGGAAGTGGCCGAGCTGCTGCTGGCGGAGCTGGAGCGGCAGTCGACGACCCTGCAACTGATCGCGGCGGAGAACTTCACCTCGCCCGCAGTGCTGGCCGCGCTCGGCTCGCCGCTGGCGAACAAGTACGCCGAGGGCTACCCCGGCGCCCGGCACCACGGCGGCTGCGAGATCGTCGACGTGGCCGAACGGCTCGCGGTGGAGCGGGCCAAGGCCCTGTTCGGCGCCGAGCACGCCAACGTGCAGCCGCACTCGGGGTCCTCCGCGGTGCTCGCCGCCTACGCCGCGCTGCTGCGCCCCGGCGACACCGTCCTCGCCCTCGGACTGCCGCACGGCGGCCACCTCACCCACGGCTCGCCCGCGAACTTCTCCGGGAGCTGGTTCGACTTCGTCGGCTACGGCGTCGACGCCGAGTCCGGGTTCATCGACCACGACCAGGTGCGCGCCCTGGCCCGCACGCACCGCCCCAAGGCGATCGTGTGCGGGTCGATCGCCTACCCGCGCCACCTCGACCACGCCTTCTTCCGCGAGGTCGCCGACGAGGTGGGCGCCTACCTGATCGCGGACGCCGCGCACACCCTCGGCCTGGTCGCCGGGGGAGCGGCGCCCAGCCCGGTGCCGTATGCCGACGTGGTGTGCGCCACCACCCACAAGGTGCTGCGCGGGCCGCGCGGCGGCATGATCCTGTGCGGCGCCGACCTGGCCGAGCGGGTGGACCGGGCGGTGTTCCCCTTCACCCAGTGCGGCGCCCAGATGCACGCGGTCGCCGCGAAGGCCGTGGCGTTCGGCGAGGCGGCCTCCCCGGCGTACGCGGCCTACGCCCACCAGGTGGTCGCCAACGCCCGGGTGCTGGCCGCGTACCTGGGCGCCGAGGGGCTGCACCTCACCACCGGCGGCACCGACACCCATCTGATCACCGCCGACCCGGCGCCGCTGGGCGTGGACGCGCGGGCCGCGCGCGGGCTGCTGGCCGCGGCCGGCATCGTGCTGGACTGCTGCGCCCTGCCGCACGCCGACGCCCGCGGGCTGCGGCTGGGCGCCGCGGCGGTCACCACCCAGGGCATGGGGCAGGAGGAGATGCGGCGGATCGCGCTGCTGTGCGGCAAGGTGCTGCGCGGCGAGCTGGATCCGGCGCGCGCCCGCGTGGACGTGCGCGAACTCACCGGACGGTTCCCGCCCTACCCGCCCTGACCGCCGTCCCCCGCCTGAGCGGGGGCGGACCGGACGGGAGCGGCCCGCGCCGGGCCCCGGGCCGCCGTCGGCCGCCGTTCATGCAACCATCGTCGTTACCCGTAAGTCCCCATACATATGCCTGCGTCGCTAGGGTGGGGCGGAGATGGCCAGCGAGACCTGTGGGGAAGCCTGTGCGTGAATACCTGCTGACGCTCTGCATCACGGCCGCGGTGACGTACCTGCTGACAGGGCCGGTGCGCAAGTTCGCGATCGTGGCGGGAGCGATGCCGGAGATCCGGGCACGCGACGTGCACCGGGAGCCCACTCCGCGGCTCGGCGGGATCGCGATGTTCTTCGGCCTGTGCGCGGGTCTCCTGGTGGCCGACCACCTGAACAACCTCAACGAGGTCTTCGCCAAGTCCAACGAGCCGCGCGCGCTGCTCTCCGGGGCGGCGCTGATCTGGCTGATCGGCGTCCTGGACGACAAGTTCGAGATCGACGCCCTGATCAAGCTGGGCGGCCAGATGATCGCCGCCGGCGTGATGGTCATGCAGGGACTGACGATCCTGTGGCTGCCGGTGCCCGGTGTGGGCACGGTGGCGCTGACCCAGTGGCAGGGCACGCTGCTTACGGTGGCGCTGGTGGTCATCACCATCAACGCGGTCAACTTCGTGGACGGCCTGGACGGCCTGGCGGCGGGCATGGTGTGCATCGCCGCCGCCGCGTTCTTCATGTACGCCTACCGCATCTGGTACTCGTACGGCATCGAGGCCGCCGCCCCGGCCACCCTGTTCGCGGCCGTCCTGATGGGCATGTGCCTGGGCTTCCTGCCGCACAACATGCACCCCGCGCGCGTGTTCATGGGCGACTCGGGCTCGATGCTGATCGGGCTGGTGCTCGCGGCGGGCGCGATCTCGGTGACCGGGCAGGTCGACCCGGACGTGATGAAGCTGTTCTCCGGCTCCGAGCGCAACGCGGTGCACGCGATGGTGCCCGTCTACATCCCGCTGCTGATGCCGCTGACGATCATCGCGATCCCGGCCTCCGACTTCGTCTTCGCGGTCGTGCGGCGCACCTGGCGCGGTCAGTCGCCGTTCGCCGCCGACCGGGGCCACCTGCACCACCGCCTGCTCCAGATCGGCCACTCGCACAGCCGCGCCGTGCTGATCATGTACTTCTGGGCCGCGCTGATCGGCTTCGGCGCGCTCGGCTACTCGGTCAACTCCGCGTCCATGTGGATCGTGCTGGGCGTCGCGCTGCTCAGCTCCATCGGACTGGTGCTGCTCCTGCTGCCGCGGTTCACGCCGCGCGCCCCGCGCTGGGCCGAGCGCTTCGTGCCGCCGCGCTACCGCCGCCGCGGACGCCCGGCCGCCGACGCCGGGGCCCTCGCGACCCCCGACGCCGGGGCCCCCGCGGCGCACGCCGCCGCCGAGCCGTCCGCCGATCCCGAGCCGGGGGAGCGCACCGCCGCGGCCGTGGCGAGCATGGCCGGGGTGGCGGGAGCGAACGGCGCGACCGCCGTCGATCACCGTGCGCGGGTCCGCGACGGACGGAAGGCCAGCACGCCGAGCTGACGCCGGCGTGACCCTTCCAAGGTAAGAATCTGACTAAGGCGTTGCTCTCTCATGGGGCTACGAAGGGGGTACGAAGCCCCTGATACCAGACAAGTCACCCCGGTTCCTGCACAGACGCGCGGCCTCACTCTCATGTGTGACGGCCAGCACACGGATGAGGTAAAGACCTCATCAAATAGTTTGTGATACGGTTCACGAGAACCCCGGAGAGCGCCGAAGGACCTGAGTGCGATGGTCCGTTGGCGTGAGATCTCGATCACTCGCCCCGGGACTACGCTCGTCCATGACGACACCTGCCCCCTGTGAAAGCGGAGTTGCCGCCATGCCCTCTCGTGACGCCCGGAACCTCCTGTCGATCGCTGTGCCCACAGCGGCCGCCGGCGTGATCGCCGTCGCCGTGAGCGCGGCGGTCGCGGGAGGTCAGGGCGCCCTGGGGGCGGCCGTCGGCGCCGTGCTGGCCATCCTGTTCATGGGCATCGGCCTCTACGTGCTCCAGTGGACGGCGAAGACGCTCCCGCAGCTCTTCCAGGCCATGGGCCTGATGCTCTACGTCGCCCAACTGCTGCTCCTGCTGATCTTCGTCGCCGTCTTCAAGAACACCTCCCTGTTCAGCCCGAAGGCGTTCGCCGTGACGCTCGTCGTCGCGACCGTCGTGTGGATGGCCGCCCAGGCGCGCGCCCACATGAAGGCCAAGATCTTCTACATCGACCCGGACTCCGCGCACAGCGACCGGCACGAGAAGACCGGGCCGTCGTCGTGAGGGGTAGGGGCGGGATAAGGGCCCGGGGGATCTCCTGCTATCGTCCGGTGCCAACTGCGGCATCGCGGACGCGGGCGCCTGAGCTGAGGCCCGCGCGATCGCGAGGCTCGATGCCCTTCAGCCGCCCCCCCATCCGTCACACCAGTCCGGTGCCGATCCGCGGCCGCACGCCGCGCCGACACAACGAGGTTGCCGTACCCATGCGTCACGCCGAAGGAGCCCGCGGTGAGTGCTGACCAGACCCAGCTCGCCTTCGACTGGAGTTGCCGGATCCTGTCCGACAACGGATGCGGCTTCCCGGCTCCGGGCCTGCACTCCTTCCTGTTCAAGCCGCTCGCCACGGTCGGGGGCTTCGAGTTCAACAAGGTGATGCTGCTCGCGCTCGTCACCACCGCCCTCGTCGTCGTCTTCTTCTGGACCGCCTTCGGCAAGGCCAAGGTCGTCCCGGGCAAGCTCCAGATGGTCGGCGAGGCCGGCTACGACTTCGTGCGCCGCGGCATCGTGTACGAGACCCTCGGCAAGCGCGAGGGCGAGAAGTGGGTGCCGCTCATGGTCTCCCTCTTCTTCTTCATCTGGCTCATGAACATCTGGTCCGTGATCCCGCTGGCGCAGTTCCCGGTCGCCTCGGTCTTCGCCTTCCCGGTCGTGCTGGCCGCGCTGGTCTGGATCCTCTGGGTCGGACTGACCTTCAAGCGCCACGGCTTCGTGGGCTTCTTCAAGAACGTCACGGGCTACGACAAGTCGCTCGGCGCCGTCCTCCCGCTGGTCATGGTCATCGAGTTCCTCTCGAACCTGATCGTCCGCCCGTTCACGCACGCCGTGCGACTGTTCGCCAACATGTTCGCCGGCCACCTGATGCTGGTGATGTTCACCGTCGCCTCTTGGTACCTGCTGAACAGTTGGATGGTCCCGGCCGCCGGCGTCTCCTTCGTGATGACGATGGCCATGATCTGCTTCGAGCTCTTCGTGCAGGCGGTCCAGGCGTACGTCTTCGTCCTCCTGGCCTGCTCGTACATCCAGGGCGCTCTCGCCGAGCAGCACTGAGCCCCACCGCTCGCCTCCACCACCTCCAGACGTCCGGTGGCCAACCCCCACCGGTCCATGAAAGAGAAGGAAGAACCGGCATGTCCGCTCTCCAGACCCTCGCCGCCACCGGTGTCCACGGCTCCCTCGGTTCCATCGGCTACGGCCTCGCGGCCATCGGCCCCGGCGTCGGCGTCGGCATCATCTTCGGCAACGGCACCCAGGCCCTGGCCCGCCAGCCCGAGGCGGCCGGTCTGATCCGCGCCAACCAGATCCTGGGCTTCGCCTTCTGTGAGGCGCTCGCCCTCATCGGCATCGTTATGCCGTTCGTGTTCGGTAAGTAATCAGCTCTTACCCGACACGAATCGACGAAAGGCATTGATGTGATCGCCAACCTGGCACAGCTCGCGGCCGAGGAGACCGAGCAGAACCCGCTCATCCCGGCCGGCCCCGAGCTGCTCGTCGGCACCATCGCCTTCGCCATCGTGTTCTTCTTCTTCTGGAAGAAGCTGCTTCCGAACATCAACAAGGTTCTGGAGGAGCGCCGAGCGGCGATCGAAGGCGGTATCGAAGAGGCCGACGCCATGAAGGTCGAGGCCCAGAGCGTCCTTGAGCAGTACAAGGCTCAGCTCGCCGAGGCCCGGCACGAGGCCGCGCGGCTGCGCCAGGAGGCGCAGGAGCAGGGCGCCGCGCTCATCGCCGAGATGCGGGCCGAGGGCCAGCGGCAGCGCGAGGACATCGTCGCCGCCGGCCACGCCCAGATCGAGGCCGACCGCAAGACCGCCGCGGCCTCGCTCCGCCAGGACGTCGGCAGGCTCGCCACCGAACTGGCCGGCAAGCTCGTCGGCGAGTCCCTCGAGGACCACGCCCGGCAGAGCCGTGTGATCGACCGCTTCCTCGACGGGCTCGACGAGGCCGCATCGAAGGCCGAGGCGGCACGATGAACGGAGCGAGCCGCGAGGCTCTGACCGCCGCACGCGAGCGTCTGGACGCGCTGACGGACTCCTCCTCCGTCGACGCCGCGCGGCTCGCCGAGGAGCTGGCGGCCGTGACCGCGCTGCTCCACCGCGAGCCGGGCCTGCGCCGCGCCCTCACCGACCCGGCGCAGCCCGCCGACGCCAAGGCGGCGCTGGTCCAGCGCCTGATCGGCGGCCAGGTCGGCGGCGCGACCGCGGACCTGGTGTCCGGCATCGTGCGCTCGCGCTGGTCGCAGTCCCGCGACCTGGTGGACGCGCTGGAGGAGCTGGCGAGTCTCGCCGACCTCACCGCCGCCCAGCAGGCCGGTTCGCTCGACGACGTCGAGGACGAGCTGTTCCGCTTCGGCCGGATCGTCTCCTCCAACACCGAGCTGCGCGCGGCGCTGACCGACCGCACCGCGGGCGCCTCGGCCAAGTCCGAACTGCTGCGCCGACTGCTCGGCGGCCGGGCGGAGCCCGTCACCGAGCGGCTCGTGACGCGCCTTGTGACCGCGCCGCGGGGACGTAGCCTGGAAGCGGGACTGGAGTCCCTGTCCAGGCTGGCGGCCGAGCGTCGTGACCGCATGGTCGCCGTGGTCACCTCGGCGGTCCCGCTGAGCGACGGCCAGAAGCAGCGCCTCGGCGCCGCCCTCGCCAAGCTCTACGGGCGCCGGATGCACCTCAACCTGGACGTGGACCCCGAGCTGGTCGGCGGCCTCCGGGTGCAGGTAGGCGACGAGGTCGTCAACGGCTCCGTCGCGGACCGGCTCGACGACGCCGGCCGCCGCATGGCGAGCTAGCAGCAACTCAACACGTAAGACGTACACGACGGCCCTGGTTGGGCCGTGCAGAGGATTCACCTCTTATGGGGGGAGTCCCGTGACTCGCAACCCCCAAGTGAAACTTCGGGCCCAACAAGGAGAGCAGGGAACCCAGATGGCGGAGCTCACGATCCGGCCGGAGGAGATCCGGGACGCGCTGGAGAACTTCGTCCAGTCGTACAAGCCGGACGCGGCCTCGCGCGAAGAGGTCGGCACGGTCAGCCTTGCCGGCGACGGCATCGCGAAGGTCGAGGGCCTGCCCTCGGCCATGGCCAACGAGCTGCTGAAGTTCGAGGACGGCACCCTCGGCCTCGCCCTCAACCTCGAGGAGCGCGAGATCGGTGCCATCGTCCTCGGCGAGTTCAGCGGCATCGAGGAGGGCCAGCCGGTCACCCGCACCGGCGAGGTCCTGTCGGTCCCCGTGGGCGAGGGCTACCTCGGCCGCGTGGTCGACCCGCTCGGCGCCCCGATCGACGGACTCGGCGAGATCGAGACCGACGGCCGCCGCGCCCTCGAACTTCAGGCCCCCACGGTCATGCAGCGCAAGTCGGTGCACGAGCCGATGGAGACCGGCTACAAGGCCGTCGACGCCATGACCCCGGTCGGCCGCGGCCAGCGTCAGCTCATCATCGGCGACCGCCAGACCGGCAAGACCGCCCTGGCCGTCGACACGATCATCAACCAGCGCGACAACTGGCGCACCGGCGACCCGAACAAGCAGGTCCGCTGCATCTACGTCGCCATCGGCCAGAAGGGCTCCACCATCGCGTCGGTCCGCCGCGCGCTGGAGGAGAACGGCGCGCTGGAGTACACGACCATCGTGGCCGCCCCGGCGTCCGACCCGGCCGGCTTCAAGTACCTGGCCCCGTACACCGGTTCCGCCATCGGCCAGCACTGGATGTACCAGGGCAAGCACGTCCTGATCATCTTCGACGACCTGTCGAAGCAGGCCGACGCCTACCGCGCCGTCTCCCTGCTGCTGCGCCGCCCGCCGGGCCGCGAGGCCTACCCGGGCGACGTCTTCTACCTGCACTCCCGCCTCCTGGAGCGCTGCGCCAAGCTCTCCGACGACATGGGCGCCGGTTCGATGACCGGTCTGCCGATCGTCGAGACCAAGGCCAACGACGTGTCGGCGTTCATCCCGACCAACGTCATCTCCATCACCGACGGCCAGTGCTTCCTGGAGTCGGACCTGTTCAACGCCGGTCAGCGCCCCGCGCTGAACGTGGGCATCTCGGTCTCCCGCGTGGGCGGCTCCGCCCAGCACAAGGCGATGAAGCAGGTCTCCGGCCGGCTGCGCGTGGACCTCGCCCAGTTCCGCGAGCTGGAGGCGTTCGCCGCCTTCGGCTCCGACCTGGACGCGGCCTCCAAGTCCCAGCTCGAGCGCGGCCAGCGCATGGTCGAGCTGCTGAAGCAGAACCAGTACGAGCCGATGTCCACCGAGGACCAGGTCGTCTCCGTGTGGGCCGGCACCACCGGCAAGATGGACGACGTTCCGGTCAACGACATCCGCCGCTTCGAGAGGGAGCTGCTGGAGTTCCTGCACCGCAAGGAGCAGGGCCTCATGACCTCCATCAAGGAGGGCGGCAAGATGTCCGACGACACCCTCCAGGCCATCGCCGACGCCATCGCGGAGTTCAAGAAGCAGTTCGAGACCTCGGACGGCAAGCTGCTCGGCGAGGACGCTCCGCCCGCTGCCGCCAAGTGACGTAAGGAAGGGACCTGACTCATGGGAGCCCAGCTCCGGGTCTACAAGCGTCGCATCCGATCCGTCACCGCGACCAAGAAGATCACCAAGGCGATGGAGATGATCGCCGCCTCGCGCGTCGTCAAGGCGCAGCGCAAGGTGGCGGCGTCCACGCCGTACGCGCAGGAACTGACCCGCGCGGTCACGGCGGTCGGCACCGGTTCGAACACCAAGCACCCGCTGACCACCGAGGCGGAGAACCCGGCCCGCGCCGCGGTCCTGCTCCTGACGAGCGACCGCGGTCTGGCCGGCGCCTTCAACTCCAACGCCATCAAGGCCGCCGAGAGGCTGACCGAGCGCCTGGAGCGCGAGGGCAAGCAGGTCGACACGTTCATCGTCGGCCGCCGCGGCATCGCCCACTACAACTTCCGCGAGCGCACGATCGCGGAGTCGTTCACGGGCTTCACCGACGAGCCGACGTACGCGGACGCCAAGAAGGTCGCGGCGCCGCTGATCGAGTCCATCGAGAGGGAGACGGCGGACGGCGGCGTGGACGAACTCCACATCGTCTACACCGAGTTCGTCTCGATGATGACGCAGACGGCGGTCGACCCCCGGCTGCTCCCGCTGCGTCTGGACGAGGTCGCGGCGCCGTCGCGGAACAAGGACGAGATCCTTCCGCTGTACGAGTTCGAGCCCTCGGCGGAGGACGTCCTCGACGCCCTGCTGCCGCGCTATGTGGAGAGCCGCATCTACAACGCGCTGCTCCAGTCGGCCGCTTCGAAGCACGCCGCCACGCGGCGCGCGATGAAGTCGGCCACCGACAACGCGGGCGAGCTGATCAACACGCTGTCCCGTCTTGCCAACGCGGCCCGCCAGGCCGAAATCACCCAGGAAATCAGCGAGATCGTCGGTGGCGCCAGCGCTCTGGCCGACGCGACCGCGGGGAGTGACGACTAATGACCACCACTGTTGAGCCGACCGCTGCGGCGGGCGTGGCCACCGGCCGCGTCGCGCGGGTCATCGGCCCGGTCGTCGACGTGGAGTTCCCCGTCGACGCGATGCCGGAGATCTACAACGCCCTCAAGGTCGAGGTCTCCGACCCGGCGAACGAGGGCGCGAAGAAGATCCTGACCCTCGAGGTCGCCCAGCACCTGGGCGACGGCCTGGTCCGGACGATCTCCATGCAGCCCACCGACGGCCTGGTCCGCCAGTCCTCGGTGACCGACACGGGTTCGGCCATCTCCGTCCCGGTCGGCGACTTCACCAAGGGCAAGGTGTTCAACACCCTCGGCGAGGTGCTGAACGTCGACGCCCAGTACGACGGCGAGCGCTGGCCGATCCACCGCAAGGCGCCCAACTTCGACGAGCTCGAGTCGAAGACCGAGATGTTCGAGACCGGCGTCAAGGTCATCGACCTGCTGACCCCGTACGTCAAGGGCGGCAAGATCGGTCTGTTCGGCGGCGCGGGCGTCGGCAAGACGGTGCTCATCCAGGAGATGATCTACCGCGTCGCCAACAACCACGACGGCGTCTCGGTGTTCGCCGGCGTCGGCGAGCGCACCCGTGAGGGCAACGACCTCATCGACGAGATGAGCGACTCGGGCGTCATCGACAAGACCGCGCTGGTCTTCGGCCAGATGGACGAGCCCCCGGGCACCCGTCTGCGCGTGGCCCTGGCGGGCCTGACGATGGCGGAGTACTTCCGCGACGTCCAGAAGCAGGACGTGCTGTTCTTCATCGACAACATCTTCCGCTTCACGCAGGCCGGCTCCGAGGTCTCCACGCTGCTCGGCCGCATGCCGTCCGCGGTGGGCTACCAGCCGAACCTGGCCGACGAGATGGGTCTCCTCCAGGAGCGCATCACCTCGACCCGCGGTCACTCGATCACCTCGATGCAGGCGATCTACGTCCCCGCCGACGACCTGACCGACCCGGCCCCGGCGACCACCTTCGCCCACCTCGACGCGACGACGGTGCTCTCCCGTCCGATCTCCGAGAAGGGCATCTACCCGGCCGTGGACCCGCTGGACTCCACGTCCCGGATCCTGGACCCGCGCTACATCGCGCAGGACCACTACAACGCGGCCATGCGCGTGAAGAACATCCTGCAGAAGTACAAGGACCTCCAGGACATCATCGCGATCCTCGGCATCGACGAGCTGGGCGAGGAGGACAAGCTGGTCGTGCACCGCGCCCGTCGCGTGGAGCGCTTCCTGTCCCAGAACACCCACGTCGCCAAGCAGTTCACCGGCGTGGACGGTTCGGACGTGCCGCTGGAGGAGTCGATCACCGCGTTCAACGCGATCTGCGACGGCGAGTACGACCACTTCCCGGAGCAGGCGTTCTTCATGTGCGGCGGCATCGAGGACCTGAAGAACAACGCCAAGGAGCTGGGCGTCTCCTGAGCCGCCGCGCTCACGGCGGGCCCTGGCGCCCGTCCGAGGGGGCGGGCGTGTCCCGCCCCCTCGTCCACGCCCCTTAGAATTGATCCTGACACCCGGCACTACCGCCGGGTGGTGACCCGAGGAGCCACTCTTGGCTGCTGAGCTGCACGTCGAGCTGGTCGCCGCCGACCGCCAGGTCTGGTCCGGCGAGGCCACCCTGGTCGTCGCGCGCACCACGTCCGGCGACATCGGCGTCATGCCCGGTCACCAGCCGCTGCTCGGTGTGCTGGAGTCGGGCCCGGTGACCATCCGCACGCGCGAGGGCGGCACGGTCGTCGCCGCGGTGCACGGCGGTTTCCTCTCCTTCGCGGACGACAAGCTGTCGCTGCTGGCGGAGATCGCCGAGCTGTCGGACGAGATCGACGTCCAGCGCGCCGAGCGGGAGCTGGAGCGCGCGAAGGCGGAGGGCGACGCCACCGCCGAGCGCCGAGCGGACGTCCGCCTGCGGGCGGCGACGTCGGTGCGATGAGTCATGGGGGCTCCCGCCAGGCCGTCCCGGCACGGGGGGAGCACCCGGTGAGTTCGCCATCTCAGCCGCGGCCGGTACCGGAGCAATCCGGTACCGGCCGCGGCTGAGGTGGATGCGGGTGTTTTTTCCGTTCCATTACCTAGCAGTGCCTAGGAGACGAGGAGGTCGGTGCCGGTGGTCCTCGCTCTGACTGTGTGCGCGGTCGCGGTCGCGCTCGTGCTGGTGGGACTCTTCGTCTTCGGGCTGCGGCGCCGGATCATCCAGCGTTCGGGCGGCACCTTCGACTGCAGCCTGCGCTGGGACCTGGCGGACCAGCCCGACGTCAGCGGCAAGGGCTGGAGCTACGGCGTCGCCCGCTACAACGGCGACCGCGTCGAGTGGTTCCGTGTCTTCTCCTACGCGCTGCGCCCGCGCCGCACGCTGGAGCGGGGGTCGATCGAGGTGGCCGGCCGCCGGCTGCCCGAGGGCGAGGAGGAGCTGGCCCTGCTCTCCGACGCCGTGATCCTCACCTGCCTGCACCGGGGCACGCGCCTGGAGCTGGCGATGAGCGAGGACGCGCTGACCGGTTTCCTCGCCTGGCTGGAGGCGGCCCCGCCCGGCCAGCGGGTGAACGTCGCGTAGCCCGCCCGCGCGGCGCCTGTGCGAGACGGCGAAGCTCCCCCCGGCCTGGGCCGGGGGGAGCTTCGGTTCTGCGGGGAGCTTCGGTTCGTCTGGGGGCGGGCGGGGCCTACGACAGGCCGCTGCTGAGCGCGCTCACCAGCTCGCCGTCGGCGGTGTCGCCGCTGAACTCCCAGAAGAAGGCGCCGCCGAGGCCCTGGCTCTTGGCCCAGGCCATCTTGGACCGGATGGTGTCCGGGGTGTCGTAGGACCACCAGTTGCTGCCGCAGTGGGCGTAGGCGGTGCCGGCGACGGCGCCGGTGACCGGGCACGAGTTCTTGAGGACCTTGTAGTTCTCGATGCCGGCCTCGCTGCTGCCCGCCGCGGGGCCGGTCGCCGTGCCGCCGGGGGCGTCCTGGGTGACGCCGGTCCAGCCGCGGCCGTAGAAGCCGATGCCGAGGAGCAGCTTGCCGGCGGGCACGCCCTGCGCCTTGTACTTGGCCATCGCGTCGGCGGTGGTGAAGCCCTGCTTCGGGATGCCGCTGTAGGAGGTGAGCGGGGAGTGGGGGGCGGTGGGGCCCTGGGCGTCCCAGGCGCCGAAGAAGTCGTACGTCATCACGTTGTACCAGTCGACGTACTGGCTGGCGCCCGCGTAGTCGGTGGCGTCGATCTTGCCGCCGGCCGAGCCGTCCGCGGTGACGGCGGCGGTGACCAGTTGCGTGCCGAACTTGGCGCGCAGCGCGGCCATCACGTTCTTGAAGGCCGCCGGGCCGCTGGCGTCGCAGGACAGGCCGCAGGCGTTGGGGTACTCCCAGTCGATGTCGATGCCGTCGAAGACGTCGGCCCAGCGCGGGTCGTGCACCAGGTCGTAGCAGGACTGGGCGAAGGCCGCCGGGTTCTTGGCCGCCTCCCCGAAGCCGCCGGACCAGGTCCAGCCGCCGAAGGACCAGATCACCTTGAGGTTCGGGTACTTGGCCTTCAGCTCGCGCAACTGGTTGAAGTTGCCGCGCAGCGGCTGGTCCCAGGTGTCGGCGGCGCCGCTGACGGACTGGTCGGCGGTGAACGCCTTGTCGTAGTCGGCGTAGGAGTCGCCGATCGCGCACTTGCCGCCGGTGACGTTGCCGAAGGCGTAGTTGATGTGCGTGATCTTGGCCGCGGAGCCGGACGTCACCAGGTTCTTGACCTGGTAGTTGGGGGTGTAGATGCCCCACTCGGTGAAGTAGCCGAGCTTGACCTTGGCGCCGCCGGACGGGGGCGGTGTGGTGGTGCCGCCGGTGGTGTGCACGGCGACCGAGCCGCTGGCCGGGCCGGTCTGGTCGGCGGTGTCCCGGGCCAGCACGGAGTAGGAGTAGTCGGCGCCCGCGCTCAGACCGGTGTCGGTGTACGAGGTCGTCGTCACCGTGGCGATCTTCGTGCCGTCGCGCAGGACGTCGTAGTTCTTGACGCCCTTGTCGTCGGTGGCCGCGCTCCAGGCGAGCCGCGCCGAGGTGTCGGTGACGGCGGAGGCGGTCGGCGTGCCCGGCGCGGAGGGCGGGTTGTCGCCGGGGGCGCTCGGGCCGCCGTCGCAGCTCCCGCCGTTGACCAGGCAGCCGGACGGGGCGCCGCCGCCGGCGCCGTTGAAGCCGAAGGAGACGGACGCGCCGGGGGCGAGGGCGCCGTTGTAGTTGGCGTTCTTCGCGGTCCAGTGGGTGCCGGAGTTGGTGACCGTGGCGTCCCAGGCGGAGGTGACCTTGGTGTCGGAGGGGTAGTCCCACTCCACGGTCCAGGAGCTGATGGCCGCGCTGCCGGTGTTCTTCACGGTCCACTGGCCGCCGAAGCCGGTGCCCCAGTCGCTGGTCTTGGCGAAGACGGCGGTGGCCGAGGAGACGTCGGCCGCGGCCTGGGCGTGGCCCGAGATCCCGACGAGGCCGGCGAGGGGGAGCAACAGGGTCGCGAACCCTGCCGCGGCTCTGTGTCTGAAGCGCATGCGCGCCTCCTTCTCGGGAGAGAGAGGACAGGGACATGACTGAGCCTTCATGCCCACGGTGCTGCGAGAGTAGGAAGGTCCGGACCAGAGGTCAATAGGTCTGGACCAGTGCGCGAAGCGAACTCTCTGCTCTCCAACTCCGGTGCCGCACAGGCTGCTTGAACGCGGCCGCGGCGGACGCTCCGGCCGCTCGTGCGCGCGCCGCACCCCCGCGCCGGGGTCCCCGAGGGGGCCGCCCGGGACCGGCGCACAGGAGAGGGCCGTACGCTGGCCGGGCGGTGAGGAGGACGGATGACACAGGCGGGACGGGCCGGGGCGGTGCTGGTCGTCGACGACGACGCGGCGATACGCAGGTCCCTGGAGCGCGGACTCCGGCTCAGCGGGTTCGCGGTGCGCAGCGCGGGCAGCGGCGCCGAGGCGCTCGCGGCCCTCGGGCAGGAACCGCCGGACGTCCTGGTCCTCGACGTGTCGATGCCCGGCATGAGCGGCATCGACGTGTGCACCCGGCTGCGCGCGCAGGGCGAGGACCTGCCCGTGCTGATGCTCTCCGCGCTCGACGAGACCGCCGACCGCATCGCCGGACTCCAGGCCGGCGGCGACGACTACCTGGTCAAGCCGTTCGCCCTCCAGGAACTCGTGCTGCGGCTGCACGCCCTGCTGCGGCGCAGCCCGCCCGCCGCCCGGGAGGTGCTGCGGGTGGCCGGACTGGTGATGGACCCCGCCGCCCGCACCGCCGAGCGCGACGGCCGGACGCTGGACCTGACCCGGCGCGAGTTCGAGCTGCTGGAGGTGCTGGCCCGCAACGTCGGGCTGGTCCTCACCCGCGATCAGCTCCTGGAACGCGTCTGGGGCTACGACTTCGACGTGCGCACCGACGCCGTCGACACCTTCGTCTCCTATCTGCGGCGCAAGCTGGAGGCGGGCGGACGGCCCCGGATGATCCACACCGTGCGCGGTGTCGGCTTCGTGCTGCGGGGGGCGGTGTGAGGCTCTCCACCCGGATCGGGCTCGCCGTCGGCTGCACCGTCCCGCTGCTCGTCGCCGCCTCCGGCTGGCTGCTGCTGCACCTGGTCGCACGCGACCTGCACCGGGTGGAGGACGAGCACCTGCGCCAGCGGGCCGCCGCCATCGCCCCGGAGGCCCGCGCCCTGGTGCGCGCGAGCACGGGGGGCCGCCCGAAGGTCGCCGACAACCGGGAGCGGCGGTTGTTCAGCGCGGCCCTGGACGTCGGCGTGCGGGTGACGGCCGGGGACGCCGTGTTCAGCGGCGGCCCGCAACCGGACGCCGGGATCCGGCTGCCCGCCTCCGCGCCCCGGCCGGTCACCGTCCGCTCCGGCGGCCGCGGCTGGCGGGTGCTGTCCCGGCCGGTCGGCGGCCCGGCGGCCGACGGCACCCTGTGGGTGTCCTCCCCGGACACCGCCGACCAGGCCCAGCTCAAGGCGGTCCGCCGCCGGGTGGTGCTGACCGCGCTGCTCGCCGCGCCCCTGTCCGGCCTGCTCGCCTGGGGCCTGGCCGCCGGCGCCGGGGCGCCGCTGCGCCGGCTCACCCGCCGCACCGCCGGACTCGACCCGCGGGTCTCCGCCGCCCGCCTCGACCACCGGCCCACCGGCGTGACCGAGGTCGACGACCTGGCCGCCACCGTGCGCACCGTCCTCGCCCGCTACGACGAGCAGGCCGCCCGCACCGCCGAGGCCCTGGACACCGCCCGCTCCTTCTCCGCCGCCGCCGCGCACGAACTGCGCACCCCGCTGATGAGCATGGGCACCAACCTCGACATCCTCGCCGGCCACCCCGACCTGCCCGAGCTGGACCGCACCGAGATCCTCGGCGACCTGCGCCACGAGCACGCCCGGCTGCTCGGCCTGCTGGTGACGCTGCGCGAGCTGGGGCGCGGGGACCTGGTGGAGGCGGAGGCGTTCGCCGACGTCGACGTGGCCGAGGTGGCCGGCGCCGCCGTGGCCGAGGCCGCGCGCCGCGCCCCGGACTCCGTGTTCACCCTGGACGCCCCGGCCGGGCTCACCGTGCACGCCTGGGAGCGGGGACTGCGGCTGCTGCTGGACAACCTGCTCGCCAACGCCCTGGCCCACGGCCACGACCCGGCCGGCCGGACCCGCGCGGCGGTGCGGGTCGCCGCGGCCGGCGACCAGGTGCTGATCACGGTGGACGACCACGGGCCCGGCGTGCCGCCCGAGGCCCGGCAGCGGGTCTTCGAACGCTTCCGGCGCGGCCCGGACAGCGCGGGCTCCGGGCTCGGCCTCACCCTGGTCGCCCAGCAGGCCGCCCTGCACCGGGGCGAGGTGAGCGTCACGGACGCGCCCGGCGGCGGAGCGCGCTTCACGGTGCGGCTGCCGCGCGGCGACGGCGGGCTGCCCGAACGGCGGGACTGGCTGATCACCGCCGCCGGATCGGCGGGGACGAAACGGTCACAGAGTTTCCCCAAAGAACGTCTCTAACGTTCATCGTGCCGCGCGGACGACGGGCCGTGCGGCACGACGGCACACGCTGTCGGACGGCGACGCCGGACATGAGGCCGGCCGGATCCGCCCGGCGCGACGTCGGACAGCCGGACGGAAAGAGACGGAGAAGCAGATGGACGCACGACGAGGAACTCGGACGCTGCTCACGGGACTCGCGGTCACGGCGGTCCTCGCGGGCACCGCGGGCGCCGCCTCGGCCGACAGCACCCCCACGGCGACCCCCTCCAAGAGCGGCGCCGCCAAGGCCGGCCCCAAGGGCGACGGCGCCCACGCCCTGTGCAAGCGGGTGCCCAAGCTGGACCGGCGCATCGACCGGGCGCTGAAGCGGCTGGACGCGGGCGTCGGCACCCGCGGCTCGGTGGCGCGGCTGGAGAAGCGGATCGACAACGCCAAGAAGGCGAACCACGCCGCGATCGCCACCTACCTCCAGGACCGCCTGAACCACCGCAAGGAGCTGCGGACCAACCTGGAGCAGCGCAAGAAGGACCTCGCCTCCGTGCACACCTGGTGCAAGGCGAACGACATGGGCAAGAAGGCGCACGGCAACGGCAAGAAGGCCGGCTGATGCGCGCCCGGCGGATCGCGGCCGGCGCCGCGGCGGCCGTGCTCGCCGCCCTGCTGAGCGCCGGCTGCGCGCACCAGGACGGCGCCGGCAAGTCCGCGCCGCCCGCGTCGTCGGCGTCGCCTGAGCAGTCCGCCCCCTCCGGGTCGGGCCAGGGCTACGCCGACATGCAGAAGAAGGTCGACGCCGCCGAGTCCGCCGCGTCGGCGGCCGACAAGGACGCGGCGAGCGACGACGACCGCTGACGCCGGGCCGTGCCGGGCGGGGGAGCGGAGGTCACCGCTCCCCGCCCGGCGCCCACAGCACGTCGCCCCTCTCGATGTTCGCGGTGCGCGCCAGGATGAACAGCAGGTCCGAGAGCCGGTTGAGGTAGGTCGCGGTGAGCGGGTTCATCGTCTCGCCGTGCTCCTCCAGCGCGGCCCAGGTCGACCGCTCCGCCCGGCGCACCACCGTGCACGCCTGGTGCAGCAGCGCCGCGCCCGGCGTGCCCCCCGGCAGGATGAAGGAGCGCAGCTTCTCCAGCTCCTCGTTGAAGCGGTCGCAGTCCGCCTCCAGCCGGTCCACGTAGAACTGCTCCACCCGCAGCGGCGGGAACTCCGGGTCCTGGACCACCGGGGTGCACAGGTCCGCGCCCACGTCGAACAGGTCGTTCTGCACCCGGGTGAGCACCGTGACGATCTCCGCGCCGAGACCGCCCAGCGCGACGGCCGTGCCGATCGCCGCGTTCGCCTCGTTGGCGTCGGCGTACGCCGCGATCCGCGAATCGGTCTTGGCGACCCGGCTCATGTCCCCGAGGGCGGTGGTGCCCTGGTCGCCGGTCCTGGTGTAGATGCGCGTCAGATTGACCATGCTCCCAGCGTAGTTACGTCCCGGCCGCGCGGAACACTCCGACCCCGCCCGCCGGATGGGCGACCGGCCCGGCCGCGCCGTGCGGGGAGCGCGAAAGCCCCCACCGGTGTGATGTGCGTCAACGCAGACGTGACGCGCGTTACTTACCGGTCACACAGCCCCGAACGAGCGCTAGTGTCCGCCCAGGAGCGACACGCACACAGCGTGTGAGCGCTCGCGCGGCGCCGATCGCGCAGTCGTTCGAAGGGGAGTCGGAGTGGCACGGAAGCTCGCCGTCATCGGGGCCGGTCTCATGGGCGCGGGCATCGCCCAGGTCGCCGCGCAGGCCGGCTGGGACGTCGTCCTGCGGGACGTCACCGACGAGGCGCTCAGGCGTGGCACGGAGGGCATCCGGACCTCGTACGACAGGTTCGTCGCCAAGGGCAGGCTGGAGGCGGAGGCCGCCGAGGCCGCCCTCGCCCGCATCACCGCCACCACGGACCTGGACGCGGCGGCCGACGCCGACGTCGTCGTCGAGGCGGTCTTCGAGAAGCTCGACGTCAAGCACGAGATCTTCCGCGCGCTCGACAAGCTGGTGCGCGAGGACGCCGTGCTCGCCTCCAACACCTCCGCCATCCCGATCACCAAGATCGCCTCCGTCACCGAGCGTCCCGAACGGGTCGTCGGCGTGCACTTCTTCTCGCCGGTGCCGATGATGCAGCTCGTCGAACTCGTGCGCGGCTACAAGACCAGCGACGAAACCCTCGCCGCGGCCCGGGAGTTCGCCGAGTCCGTCGGCAAGACCTGCATCGTCGTCAACCGCGACGTGGCCGGCTTCGTCACCACCCGCCTCATCTCGGCCCTCGTGGTGGAGGCGGCCAAGCTGTACGAGTCGGGCGTCGCCACCGCCGAGGACATCGACCTGGCCTGCAAGCTGGGCTTCGGCCACGCCATGGGCCCGCTGGCCACCGCGGACCTCACCGGCGTCGACATCCTGCTGCACGCCGCAGGCAACATCTACACCGAGACCCAGGACGAGAAGTTCGCGCCGCCGGAGCTGATGCGCCGGATGGTTGACGCCGGTGACATCGGGCGCAAGAGCGGGCAGGGCTTCTACAAGCACTGAGGCCGCGCGCCTCGCCCGCCTCACCCGTGAGGGTGAATTCGGCGTCGGTTCGCCGTCACTCGGAAACCGCGTCGCCGCACCGCCAGTCAGACGTTGCACAGCCCGTCGTCATCAGACGTTGCACAGCCCGTCGTCATCAGACGTCGCACAGCCCATCGTCCATCGGAGCACGCCGCCGCAGTCCGGGGGAGCGCATATGTACATCAGGGGCGACCACGCCGAGGCGGTCGTCGGGGGCCGCCTCGACGTCCGCAGCGCGGCGGACGCCCGTACGGTCCTGCACTCGGCCGTGGACGACGGCGTGGGCGACCTGGTCCTCGACCTGTCCGAGCTGGATTCCTGGGACGCCACCGGACTCGGCGTGATCATGGGGGTGCACCGGCGGGCCGGCCGCTGCGGCCGGCGCCTGGTGCTGCGCGGCGTGCCGCCCCAGATGCAGCGCCTGCTCGTGGCCACCCGGCTGCACCGCATCCTCGCCTTCGAGGACGCCGTCGCGGCCCCGTCGCAGCCCCGCGTCTGAGCCCCGCGGCAGATCGGGGACGCCCCGGGGGTGTGAACCGGGCGAGGCGGGAGACCTGAACGGTTCGCGCCCACCGCACGCCGCACGCAATCCTCACAAGACTGTGACGAGCGGGACAGCGCGGCGCCCCGGCCTGTCGGGGATACTGTGCGACAGTCTAAGGTTCGGTCGCCCGCTCCCTCGCGACCCTCCAGCGGGCCCGGACCAGAGGCGACAGCGCGGTGTGCGGCACGGCCGGAGGGTGGGCACGGTCACCCGACCCCGCCCAGCACACGAGACGCTCTTGGGGGCTTGGAACCGATGGAAGCCACGGACCCGACTGCCTGGGACCCCGACGACTCCTGGGACCCCGACGACCCCGGGAACGGCGCCCAGGACGGCGACCGCCCGGCGTCGGCCCGGCGCTCCCCCCGGGACTCGCTCGCGGCCGACTTCGCCCCGCACGCGCCCGCCCCGGCCCGTACGTCACGGCTGGTCAGCGGCGATTTCCTGCTCACCGTCAACCCCGTCGACGGCAGCGAGATAGAGCCCTGCCCGCCCGGCGAACGCCCCGGCCGGCCCCCCAGGCACACCCTGGACCAGCGCGCCGAAGCCGACCGCGCGGCCAGGCCGCCGGTTCCCTCCGGCCCCGCCCCGGCGCCCGAGCCGCTGCTGGAGCGCGCGGAGGAACGCGAGCGGCTGGCACGGCTGCTGGCCCAGGGCCGCTCCGTACGGCTGACCGGCCCCGGCGGCTCCGGCCGCACCGGCCTCCTCGACCTCGTCGCCGAGGACTGCGCCGACCTCGCCCCCGACGGCGTCGTCCGCCTCACCGGCTGCCGACGCGGTGTGGGCGACCTGCTGCACGACCTCTTCCACGCCGTGCGCCACGCCCCCCGCTACCGCCCCGACCACGACGAACTGCTCGCCTGCGTACGGGACATCGGGGCGGTCGTCGTCCTCGACGACCTGGAGTTCGGCGGCGCCGCGCTCGACGAACTGCTCGACGCCACCCCCGAGTGCGCCTACCTGTTCGCCGCCGCCCCCGGCGTGCCCGCGCCGTCCGCCGAGTCCGCCGTCGAGGAGATCGTCCTCGGCGGACTCGACCGGGCCGGCGGCGCCGACCTCATCGAGCGGGGCGCCGGCCGCGCCCTCACCGAGGAGGAGGCCAACTGGGCCGGCGACCTCTGGTTCGAGTCCGAGGGCCTGCCGCTGCGCTTCGTCCAGGCCGGCGCCCTGCTGCGCCAGCGCGACAGGCTGCGGGCCGGCGCCAGCGCCGTCGAGGAGTTCGGCGTCTTCGCCGAGGCCCGTGCCGACGCCGACGCCGCCCCCGGCGAGGGTGACGGCGAGGGCGGGGGAGGCGGAGTCGACGTGCCGCTGCCCCCGCTGGGCGAGGCCGCCGCGCCCGCACCGCTGATCGCCTCCCGGCTCAGCGCCTCCGCGCGCGCCGCCCTCCGCCTGGCCGTCGCGCTCGGCGGCGAGACGCCCCACCAGTCGCACCTGCCGGCGCTGGTCGGCGACACCCACGCCGACGCCGCGCTGGGCGAGCTGGCGAGCTGCGGCCTGGTCTCCCCGGCCGGCGCCCGCTACCGGCTCGCCGCCGGAGTCCTCACCCAACTACAGGCCGCCGGATACGCCGACCAAGCCGAGGAGCACGCCCGCACCGCCGCCCGGCACTACGCCTGGTGGGCCGGGCACCCCTCGGTCACGCCCGAGCGGGTCGGCGCCGAGGCCGACGCGGTGCTCGCCGCGCTCGCCGTGCTGGTCCCCGCCGCCGCGCCGCCCGCCGAGGGCGACGGCGACGGCGAGGAGAACATCGCCGTACGGCTGGCCCGCACGGCCGCCCCCGCGTTCGCGGCCGCGCTCGACTGGGCCGCCTGGGAGCGGGCGCTGCGCTACGGCGCCGAGGCGGCCCGGCTGACCGGAGACGTCGCCGAGCAGGCGTACTTCCACCACGAGCTGGGCGTCCTCGCCCTCTGCCGCGGCCTGCTGGACCGGGCCCGCGCCGAGCTGGAGACGTCCATCGGGCTGCGGGGCGCGCTCGCCGACCGGCGCGGCACCGTCGCCGGGCGGCGCGCCCTCGCCCTGGTCGACGACCGCTCCGGCAGGACGCCCGGCCTGGCCGCGCTGTCCGACCTCGCGCTGACGGAGGAGGAGGCGTACGACCCGCGCGCCGAGGAGGCCAAGGCGACGGTCCCGCCGCCCGCGCCGGTGCCCTTCCCGGCGCTCCAGCCGCCCTCCGACGACGCCATCGGCCTGATCGTCTACCCGCCCGCGCGCCCGGCCCCGGCGCCGCGCGCTCCCGCTCGGCACCGCGGCGGCCTGAAGGGCGTCGCCCGGCGCAACCTGGTGGCGGTGGGCGCGGGCGCGCTGCTCGCGGCGGTCCTCGGCACGGTGGTGACGCTCGGCGCGACCTCCCGCAGCGACGCCGACGACCCCACCGGCAGGGGCGGCGCCGACCGCACCGCCGGTCAGGGCGCCGACGACGGCGACCTGAACGCGGGGACGCCGCCGCAGGACGGGACGGGCGGGACGCAGCCCGCTGCCGCCGATCCGGTCACGTCCGTCCACCGTCCCGCGCACCCTGGTCCGGACGGCACGCGGGGCGCGCCGGAGGGCCAGACGCCCGCGGCGGGCGGCGGGAAGCAGTCGGGCGGTCCGGGCGGGACCGGCGGCTCGGGCAGGCCGCCCGCGTCGCCCTCCTCGCCGACGCCCCAGACGTCGCCCCCGTCGGCGCCGCCGACCTCGCCGAAGCCTCCGCCGACGACGCCCTCTTCGCCGAGCGCGCCGTCGACGAAGCCGCCCACGTCGCCCCCGCCGTCCACTAGCACGCCGCCGTCGACCCCGCCGGGGAGTTCGGACACCTCCGGCTCGGCCAGCGTCTCGGCGCCCAGCCGCTCCGCGGGCGCCGCCACGTCGCCCGGCGCTCCCGCGACGGACACCCCGTCCGCGGGGGACACCGCGCTCTGAGCGTCCGCGGCGAGGCGGGGGCGGGGGCGGGGAGAGCAGCGGCCGGGGGACCGGCTGCCGCCACGGGGCCCGGGGCCGCCTCCTGCCCGAGAGGCCGCCACGGACACCCGGGACGCCCCGAGTACGGGCCGCCCCGGGCGCCGGAGAGCACGGGAGGCACGGCGCTGCGCGCCTCCGCGGCGCCGAGGGCGTCCCGCCGCCTGACGGCCCGCGCCGTCGGCGGCCTAGGCACCCGCCTGCCGCCGTCGCCTGCCGACCGGGCCGTGTCGCCGTCCGGCCGCCTGGGCGCCCGCGCCGCTGCCCGTCCGGGCGCCCGCGCCGCTGGGCGCCCAAGCGGCCGCCGGTGCCGTCGCCTGCCAGTCGATCCGTGACGGCGTCCGCTCGCCCAGGCACCCACTTGTGCCGTCGCCTGTCGGCCGGGCCGGGCCGTCGCCTGCCGACCGGGCCGTGCCGTCGCCTGTCGGCCGGGCCGTGCCGTCGCCTGTCGGCCGGGCCGTCACGTCGTCCGGCCGCCTAGGCACTCGCCCTCTGCCGTCGCCTCGCGTCCGGCCCGTGCCGTCGCCCGCCCGCGCCGCTGGCCGCCTAGGCGCCCGCCTGTGCCGTCGCCTGTCGTCCGGCCCGCGCCGCCGTCCGGCCTTCTGGGCGCCCCCGCCTGCCCAGGGCGCGGCGGCGGTCAGAACAGGCGGAGTTTGTCGTCCTCGATGCCGCGCAGGGCGTTGTAGTCCAGTACCTGGCAGCCGATGCCGCGGTCGGTGGCCAGCACGCGGGCCTGCGGCTTGATCTCCTGGGCCGCGAACACGCCGCGTACCGGCGCCAGGTGCGGGTCGCGGTTCAACAGCTCCAGGTAACGGGTGAGTTGCTCCACCCCGTCGATCTCGCCGCGTCGCTTGATCTCGACCGCGACCGTCCGGCCCTCGGCGTCCCGGCACAGGATGTCGACCGGGCCGATGGCCGTCATGTACTCGCGGCGGATGAGCGTGTAGCCCGCGCCGAGCGTGTCGATGCGGTCGGCGAGCAGCTCTTGCAGGTGGGCTTCCACGCCGTCCTTGATCAGCCCGGGGTCCACGCCGAGTTCGTGCGAGGAGTCGTGGAGGACCTCCTCCATGGTGATGATCAGCTTCTCGCCCGCCTTGTTGACGACCGTCCACACCCCTTGCTCCTCGCCCGTGCCCTCCTTGAGGGTGCACGGCGGCGACATCCAGTTGAGGGGCTTGTAGGCGCGGTCGTCCGCGTGGATCGAGACGCTGCCGTCCGCCTTGACCAGGATCAGGCGGGGCGCGGACGGGAGGTGGGCGGTGAGCCGGCCCGCGTAGTCGACGGAGCACCGGGCGATGACGAGACGCATGGTCGGCAACGCTACTCGACGCACCGCGCCCGGCGCGATTCGCCCGCCGGCGTCCCGCCCCGGGCGGCCCGGCGCCTCCGGCGGGCCGCCCCATTTGCCACTGGATCACCCGTGTTCACTCATGGCCGATTGTGTACACAACTGGACTGTCCGGTGTACGCATTCGCCTAGTGGGGCCCCGTTTCGTTGCCTACCGTAGAGAACGGGAGGTCGCGATCTGTGTACGCACCGTGTTCGGCGTCGCGGACTCCCTCATCTGTCCGCCAACCCCTGCTGTCCGGGGGTGTGAGAGGAGAACCCATGTCGCTCGACGTCTCACCGGCCCTACTCGAACAGGCCGAGCGAGGCGAGGTCGACGAAGCTGCCTTCGTCGACTGCGTCCGGACCTCCCTGCCCTACGCGTGGGAGATGATCAGCTCCCTGGTGGCCGAGCTGAAGGTGGACGGCGGAGAGTTCGCCGACAACCAGACGCCGCCGCCGGACGAGCAGGCACGCGGTCAGCTCCTGCGTGCGCTGGCGAGTGACGCGATACGCGGCGCGCTCCAGCGGCACTTCGGCGTGCGCCTGGCCTTCCAGAACTGCCACCGGGTGGCGGTCTTCCCGTTGGACGCCTCGTCCGACGAGAGGCTGGCGCGGTTCACTTCGGTACGCGCCCAGTTGCTCAACCAGTCGCCGGAGCTACGGGACTGCTGACGGGCCGTCCGCTTGCCGCTCCGCCCGCGGGAGGTGCATGAAGGGCCGGAGCGGCAGGCGTGCCCGGCGTCCCGGTGCTCACGCGCCCGGCGTCCGGTGTTCAGCCGAGCCGGGGCAGCACCTCGGCGCCGAGCCGTCGTACGTTCTCCTCGGTCGCCGCGAGATCGCCCGAGCCCTCGACCAGCAGCGCGAAGCGGGTGATCCCGGTCCGCTCGGCGGAGGCGGCCAGCCGGTCGGCGCACAGCTCCGGGGGACCCACGGGGTGCAGACCGCACAGCAGCTCCGTGTAGGCCGCCGGATCGCGCATCCGGCGGGCCCGGCCGTCCACCGTGACATGGGCGTCCAGGCCCTGCCTCAGCCAGCCCGGCATCGCCTTCAGCAGGGTCTCCCGCGCGTCCGCGGGGCGGTCGGCGATCTGGCAGACGCCGGCCGAGACGTGCGCGGCGCCCCGGATCTCCTGCTCCGGCCGCCCGCCCGCCCGCGCGCAGTCCTGCCACAGGGCGACCGCCTCGGCCTTCTCCTCGTCCCCGACGTGCATCCCGAGCAGCATCGGCAGCCCGCGCTCGGCGGCCAGCCGCACGCTCGCCGGGGAGGTGCAGGCGACGACGACCTCGGGGCCGGGGTCGTCGGTCAGCGCCTGGGCGGGACGGGGGACGACGGGGACCTCGCGGAAGGCGAACCTCTCTCCCGAGGCCGACACCGAGGGCTCGCGCAGCCAGCGGAGCAGGAGGTCCAGCGATTCCGGGAAGCCGGACTCGTACGCCTCCAGGCCCGCGCCGAACACCTCCAGGTCGACCCACGGGCCGCCGCGCCCCACGCCGAGCGAGAAGCGTCCGCCGCTCGTCACGTGCAGCAGCGCGGCCTGCTCGCCCAGCGCGACCGGGTGGACGGTGGGCAGCACGCTGACCGCCGTCCCCACCCGCAGCCGCCGGGTGCGCCCGAGCAGCAGCGCGGCCAGGGTGACGGCCGACGGACAGGTCCCGTACGGCACGAAGTGGTGCTCGGCCAGCCAGGCCGAATCCAGTCCCGCCTGCTCGGCGACCTCGGCCGTGCGGACCGCGCGGTACAGCGCCTCCCCCTGGCTCTGCCCGGGGAACTGGGCGGCCAACACGAATGTTCCAACGCGCATGGCAGTTCCTGCTTCCTCGGCTCCGACACGGAGCTCCCCCAGCGGGCATAACCGGACGACAGGCGCGAAGGACACGGCTTGGCGGAAGGATTTCCGGATTGTCGGCGCAACCGGGCGTCCGGGCGGCCGACATGGGGCGCCGGGCGGGCGTCCGGCATCTGCCGTCCGGCCCCTTGCGGCGCCGCGTACGCTGGGTGAGAACCGCCCCTTTTCGCCCAGCTCCGTGAGGTGTCCCGTGTCCCCGCGCCGCAACCGCCTGAACGGTCCCGACTCGTCCGGCCGGAGTGCCGAGGACGAGACGGCGAGCCGCTACGGCGGCTGGCAGTCCACGGAGACCTGGCGGGGCGAGGACTGGAGCGTGCGCCACGTCGCGGGCGCCAGCGCGGCCGGGAAGACCTACCGCTGCCCGGGGTGCGACCAGATGATCGGCTCGGGCGTCCCGCACGTGGTGGCCTGGCCCGCGTACGCCGGGGCGGACGACCGCCGGCACTGGCACAAGGCGTGCTGGAACGCCAAGGACCGCCGCACCGTGCGGGTGCGGCGGCCCCGCGGCGCGCCCGGGTACTGACGCGCCCGCCTGCCCGCGTTCCGGGCAGACCCTCCACAGGGCCCAGGGCCCAGGGCCCGCCGCCCCCGTCTCAGACGTCCCGGTGGCGCAGCAGCGCCCACGCGCCGGCGGACGCGACGGCCACCGCGCCCAACATGATCCACAGCGGATCCCAGCCCGAAGGGCCCGCCTGGCCCAGGGAGTTGGAGTAGAAGACGCTCAACTGGTTCGGGATGGAGTACTCGAACAGGACGGTGCGCACCCTCTCCAGCGACGGCGTGAACATGAACAGCGCGACGACCAGCGGGGCGAGCACCAGCCCGATCATGATCGTGATGCCGCCCGCCGAGCGCCGCAGCAGCGAGCCCACGAGCAGCGACAGCAGGCCGAGCAGGGCCAGGTAGAGGCTGACGCCGACGGTTCCCCGCAGCCACTCCGCGCCGGTCGGGCGCCGTATCCCGGAGCCGTCGAGCAGGGCCGTCTGGGCGAGGGCGACGAGCGCGGTGGACGCCAGCGTGACCGTGAAGGCGGTCAGCGAGAACACCGCCGCCTTCGCCGCGAGCACCCGTCCGCGGCTCGGGCACGCCGTCATCGTCGTGCGGATCATGCCGGTGCCGTACTCCGAGGCCGTGGTCAGCACGCCCAGGGTGATGAGGCAGATGCTGCCGAGCAGCACCCCGAAGAAGCCCAGCGACAGCGGGTCGTCGGGGCCGGACATGCTCGCCGAGGAGTGGTCGATCACCACGGCGGTCAGCAGGCCGACGCCGACCACGATCAGGACGAACACGCCGAGCGTCCACATCGTGGAGCGGACGGACCTGATCTTCGTCCACTCCGAGGCGAGGGCGTGCCCGAGATGCGTGCGGACGACGGGGATCGGCGAGGTGTAGCCGGGGAGGTCGGGGTGGCCGGAGCGCGGGTCGCCGGCCGCCGCCTCCCAGGCGGGCGGCGCGGCCTGCGGCGTCGGGGTCTGCGGCGTGCTCATCGGGCGTCCTCGGACTCGGTCAGGTCGGTGGATGCGGGGGCGGGCGGCGCGGCGGAGGCCGGCGGCGCGGCGGGTGCGGCGGGCGCCGGGGCGGCGGGGGGCGCGGACGGTGCCAGGGCCGCGGGGGGCGCGGACGGTGCCGGGGGTGCGGCGGGGGCCTGCGCCGCGGCCGGTCCGGGCGCGTCCTGCGCGTACGGGTTCGGCGTGCCCGGAGCGCCGTACGGCCCCGGCGCGTACGAGGCGCCGTAGGGGCCCTGGCCGGAGGGCGGCGGGCCCTGCGGGGGCGCGAAGGGCACGCCGCCCGGCTGCGGCGGGGGCGGCGCGTACCAGTCGGGCTGGCCCTGCCCCGGGACCGGCAGCGGCGGCTGGGCGCCGGGCGGCGGCGGCAGCATCAGACCGGCCTTCGGGTCGACGGTCGACCGGTAGTCGACGGCGGTCTGCGTCATCCGCATGTACGCCTCCTCCAGGGACGCCTGATGCGGCGACAGCTCCCACAGCCGCACGTCCGCCTGGTGCGCGACGTCGCTGATGCGCGCCAGCGCCAGGCCCGTCACCCGCAGCGCGCCGTTCTGCTCGGGCAGCACGTGGCCGCCGGCCTCGGTCAGCGCCGATGTCAGCTTCTCCCGGCCCTGCGGGTCGTCGTCCGGGGTGCGGACCCGGGCGAAGTCGGCGGAGTTCGCGGAGATGAAGTCCGTCACGCTCATGTCGGCGAGCAACTGCCCGCGCCCGATGACGATCAGGTGGTCGGCGGTGAGCGCCATCTCGCTCATCAGGTGGCTGGAGACGAACACGGTCCGGCCCTCGGCGGCCAGCGACTTCATCAGGTTGCGCACCCAGAGGATGCCCTCGGGGTCGAGACCGTTGACCGGCTCGTCGAAGAGCAGCACCCGCGGGTCCCCCAGCAGCGCCGCCGCGATGCCCAGCCGCTGCCCCATGCCCAGGGAGAAGCCCCGCGAGCGCCTGCGGGCCACGTCTTGGAGGCCGACCACGCCCAGCACCTCGTCGACCCGGCGCGCGGGGATGCCGGAGAGCTGCGCCAGGCTGAGCAGGTGGTTGCGCGCGGACCGGCCGCCGTGCACGGCCTTGGCGTCCAGCAGGGCACCCACCTGGCGGGGCGCGTTGGGCAGTTCGCGGTAGGGGTGGCCGCCGATCGTCACCGTGCCCGCGGTGGGGTTGTCCAGACCGAGGATCATCCGCATGGTCGTCGACTTGCCCGAGCCGTTGGGCCCCAGGAAGCCGGTGACGGCGCCCGGCCGTACCTGGAAGGAGAGGTGGTGCACCGCGGTCTTGTCGCCGTAGCGCTTGGTCAGGCCGACTGCCTCGATCATGCTCCGGTCCCATCGGAAGGTACTCGTCCCGGCGTCGCGGGACAGCGGGGCGCATGCCCCGTAAGGACTAGGAGGATATCGGTGCATCGGCGGTTCCGGCCAAGGGAAGGTAAAACGCTGAGGAGACGCGGGGGGCGCGAGGGAGCGGGGGAGCGGGCGCGTCGCGTGCGAGGACGGCGCGCGTGGGGACGGAAGGTCGCGGGGACGAAAGGTCGCGGCGCGCGGAGGCGCCGCGCCCGGGGACGGGGCGCTTCAGGCGTCCCGCCTGCGCAGCAGCGCGTAGCCGCCCGCGAGCGCGGCGGTCACCCACAGCGCCATGATCCCGAGGCCGCCCCAGGGGCCGTAGGGGACGTCGTCGAGCGGGGGGACGACCTGCATGATCCGGCTGCCCGCCTGGTCCGGCAGGAACCGGCCGACCGCCCTCGTCGCCGAGACGTCGGCGAGGACGGTGGAGACCAGGAAGAAGAACGGCGTCAGGATGCCGAGCGACAGCATCGGCGAGCGCAGCATCGCGGCGACGCCCATGGCGAACATCGCGATGAGCGCCATGTAGAGGCCGCCGCCGACGACCGCGCGGAGCACGCCGGGCGCGCCCAGATCGGTCCGCAGCGGTCCGAGCGCCGCCTGCCCGAGGAAGAAGGCGGCGAAGCCGGTGGCCAGGCCGACGGCCAGGGCCAGCCCGGTCGCGACGGCGACCTTGCCCGCCAGGAACGCGCCGCGCCGGGGGACCGCGGCCAGCGAGGTGCGGATCATGCCGGTGCTGTACTCGTGGGACACCGCCAGCACCCCGAACACGATCATGGCGAGCTGTCCGAGCGTCATGCCCGCGAAGCTGAGCTGGGTCGGGTCGAAGTCCCGCTGCTGCCGAGCGGCCACGTCGCCGACCTCGTCCTTCGACAGCGCCGAGACCAGCGTGCCCAGGCCGACCGTGACGACCGCGGCGAGGGACAGCGTCCACCTGGTGGACGCCACCGACCGGATCTTGGTCCACTCCGACTGGATGACCTGCGTCGCCGTCATGCCTCAGTCCTCCGCCGTCGTCTGCGCCGCGGCCTTCGTCCGCGCCGCCGCCGTCCGCTCGGCCCTCGCCCTCGCCGCCGTCGTCTGCTCGGCCCTCGCTCCTGCCGCGGACGTCCGCTCCGCCGTCGGGGCGGCCGTCCCGCTCCCCGCGCCCCGGTCCGCCTCCCACGCCCGCGGCGGGCCGTCCGCCCGCGCGCGGTACTCCACCGATCCGGCGGTCAGCCGCATGAACGCCTCCTCCAGCGAGGACGTCCGGCAGCTCAGCTCGTGCAGCACCACACCGTGGCGCGCGGCCAGCTCGCCGATGCGCTCCGCCTTGCCGCCGTTCACCTCCAGCAGCCCGTCGCCCGTCTGCTCGGCGGTGATCCCCGCCCCGTGCAGCGCGTCGAGCAGCCGCTCGCGGTCCGGGGTGCGCACCCGTACCCGGGGGCGGGAGTGACGTGCGACGAAGTCCGCCATGGACGTGTCGGCCAGCAGCCGGCCCTGGCCGATCACCACCAAGTGGTCGGCGGTCAGCGCCATCTCGCTCATCAGATGGGAGGAGACGAAGACCGTGCGCCCCCGGGCGGCCAGCGACTTCATCAGCCCGCGGATCCAGTGGACGCCCTCGGGGTCGAGGCCGTTGACCGGCTCGTCGAACATCAGGATCCGCGGGTCGCCGAGCAGCGCGCCCGCGATGCCCAGGCGCTGGCTCATGCCCAGCGAGAAGCCCTTCGTCTTCCTCCGGGCCACCGACGTCAGGCCCACGGTCTCCAGCACCTCGTGCACCCGCCCGGCCGGGATGCCGTTGCTCTGGGCGAGGCACAGCAGGTGGTCGTACGCCCGGCGGCCGCCGTGCACGGCCCCCGCGTCCAGGAGCGCCCCGACGTACGTCAGCGGGTCCGTCAGCTCGCGGTAGCGGCGGCCCTCCACGCGCACCTCGCCGGCGGTGGGGCGGTCGAGTCCCAGGATCATCCGCAGGGTGGTGGACTTCCCCGCGCCGTTGGGGCCGAGGAAGCCCGTGACCATGCCCGGCCGGACCGTGAAGGTGAGGTCGTCGACCGCCGTCTTCTCGCCGTACCGCTTGGTCAGCCCCGAGATCTCGATCATGCGGCCACGCTAGAACCGGACGAAGCCCCCCGCCACCGGAAGGGCGGCGAGGGGCTTCGCGGGCGGGCGACTGCTGCTTCGGCGGTCGCGCGTTCTAGCGCGTCTGCTGGGCGGGGACCCCGCGGGAGACCGGCTCGTCCTCGGCCGGGGCGCCCGCGGCGGCCACCGCGGCGCCGGTGAGCGTCGCCAGCATCTCGCGCACGTTCGTGAGCTGGGCGTTGATGGAGTCGCGGCGGTTGGTGAGCGCCGCCAGTTCGCGCTCGGACTCCGAACGGATGCGGTCCGCCTTGGCGTTGGCGTCGGCCACGATGTCCTCGGCCTGGCGCTGGGCCGTCTCCACCGTCTGGCGGGCGCGGCGCTCGGCGTCGGTGCGCAGCTTCTCCGCCTCCAGGCGGAGCTGCTCGGCGCGGTGCTCGATCTCCGCGAGCCGCTTCTCGGCCTTGGCCTGACGGGACGCCAGGTCGCGCTCGGACTGCTCGCGGCGCTTGGCCAGGTTCGTCTCGAAGTCGGCGGCGGCCTGCGCGGCCTTGGCGCGGGTCTCCTCGAAGAGGGCGTCCGCCTCCTCCCGCTTGGACTGCGCGTCCTTCTGCGCGTCCGAACGGAGCTGCGAGGCGTCGCTCTTGGCCTTCTCGACGATCCGGACGCCCTCGTCCTCGGCCTTGGCCTTGCGGTCCGAGGCGAAGGACTCCGCGTCGTTGCGGACCTGCTGGGCCGCGGAGTCGGCCAGCTCGCGGTGCTGTTCGGCCGCGTGCCGGGCCTCGTCACGCAGGTCCTTGGCCTCCTCCTCGGCGAGGCGGAGGATCTTCTCGACCCGCGCGCCGAGACCCGCGTACGACGGCTCCGCGTCGTTGACCTGGGCCTGGGCGTTCTGCGTCTCGAGGTGCAGTTCCTCGATGCGCTTCTCCAGAGCGGTGATGCGGGCGAGAGCGCTGTCACGGTCGGAGACGAGCTTGGAGATGCGTTCGTCCACCTGAGCGCGGTCGTACCCACGCCGCACAAGCTCGAAGCCGTAGGGGGAAGTGTCGCTCATGGGGTTCCTGTCAAGTGAGACCGGTGAGGTGATAGTCGGAATCCTAGGGGCCGCAGCGGTGTGTCATCGAGCGGATACGTGTTTGATCTGGAGAATGACACCTCTTTTGGGTGGCGGACCCATGGACGGCTTGCCAAGGTCCGGGCCAAAAGCCCCAAGGGGCTTCCAAAAGGCCCGTAACCCGCCCTCCAGGCTAACCCTCTGACGCCTTGCCACCCGAGCGAGGAGCGCCTGCCGTCGCGCCCGCCTTCACTGCGCCGTCCTTGCCGGCCGACGGCGCCTCGAAGGACTCCAGCGCCTCCAGCACGTCCTGGACGCGGGAGATCTCGGTGTTGATGTCCTCGCGGCGGCGCACCAGCACCTCCAGCTCGCGCTTGCCCTCCTCGACCGTGCGCCGGGCCTCGCGGACCGCCTCGGCCTTCAGCTCCTCGGCCTCCCGCACCAGCGCCGCCTTCTTCTGCTCGGCCTCCTTCAGCAGCCCCTCGGCCTTCTTCACCGCGGCGATCCGCACCCGGCCCGCCTCGGAGTTGGCGTCCGAGACGATCTCCTTGGACTTGACCTGCGCCTTGGCCGACTGCTCCTCGGCGGCCTTGACCAGCGCGTCGCAGCGGTCGCCGGCCGACTTCATCGTCTCCGCCGACTCGCGCCGGGCCCGCGCGTGCAGCTCCTCGATCTCGCCGGTCAGCCGCTCGCGCAGCTCCTCGGCGCGCTCGCGGATCGCGGTGGCGTCCCGGCGGGCGCCCACGAGCAGCTCGTCGGCGTCCGTACGGGCCTTCTCCACCCGGGTGTTGCCCTGCACGGTCGCCTCGGACACCAGCCGCTCGGCCTCCTGACGGGCCGCGCCCACCATGGCGTCGGCGCGCGACTCGGCGTCCGCCGTGGTCTCGACCGCGGTCGCCTGCGCCTCGGTGAGCAGCTTGTCGGCCTCGGCGGCGGTCTCCGTGATCAGCTTGTCGACCTGCTCGGCCGCCTCCGAACGCCGCTTGTTGGCGTCTTGGCGCACCTCGTCCAGGGTGCGCTCGGCCTCCTCGCGGGCGGCGGACAGGGCGCGCTCGGCCTCGGCCTCGGCCTCCGCCTTCAGCCGCTCCGCGTCGGTGCGGATCCGCTCGGCGCGGCTCTGCGCGCCGCCGACGGTCTCGGCGGCCTCGGCCCGCAGCCGCTCCGCGTCCCCCGTGGCGTCCGAGATCAGTCTCTCCGCCGCGGCGACGGACTCCGCCCGCAGCCGGTCGGCCTCCGCGACCGTCTCCGTCTGAAGCCGCTCCGCCTCCGAGCGGGCCTCGCTGATCAGGGCGTCCGCCTGCCCGGCCGCGTCCGACCGGATGCGGTTGGCGTCCTCGCGGGCGTCCGCACGGGTGCGCGCGGCGTCCTGCTCGGCCTGCGCGGTGGCGTCCGACGCCTCGGTGCGCACCCGCTGGGCGTGCTCGGCGACCTCGCCGCGGATCCGGTCCGCCTCGGCGGCCGCCTCCGACAGCGTGCGCTCGGCCAGCGCCTGGGCGCCCCCGGTCTCCTCCTGCGCCTCGCGCCGCAGCCGCGCCGCGTCCTCGCCCGCCCGCTCCCGCTCGGCGTAGGCGTCGGAGCGGACGCGGTCCGCCTCCTCCTCGGCGTCCCGGCGGGCGCTGTCCGCCGCGTGCTCGGCGGCGGCGCGCAGCCCGGTGATCTCCTCCTGCGCCTGCTCGTGCAGCCCGGCGACGGCGTCGCGCACCTGCTGGGCGCGCTGCTCGGCGCCGGACACCGTCTCGGTCGCCCGTCGGTCGGACTCCTCCACCAGGCGGCCGGCCTCGGTCTCGGCCTCCTCCACCCGCCTGCGCGCCGCGGCCAGCAGCTCCTCGCTCCGCTCGCGGGCCTGCTCGCGCTCCTGGTCGGCCTCCTGGCGGGCCGCACCCAGCAGCTCGTCGGCCTCGCGGCGGCGCCGGGCCGCCTCCTCCTGCGCGGCGGCCAGCGTCTCGGACGCCTCCGAGCCCAGCCGCTCCGCGGCGCCCTGCGCCTCCGCGCGGACCCGGTCGGTGCTCTCCTGCGCCTCCGTCCTGAGCCGCTCGGCCTCCGCGGCGGCCTCCGACCGCAGCCGGACGGCCACGGACTCGCCCTCCGCGCGGGAGGCGGCGGCGTCCGCGGCGGCCTCGTCGCGCAGCCGGTCGGCCTCGGTCTGCGCCTGCTCCCGCAGCACGCGGACGCGCTCGGCGGCCTCGCCGCGCAGCCGGTCGGCCTCCTCGCCGGCCTCGCGGCGGATCCGCTCGGCCTCCTCGCGCGCCTCGGACAGCGCCTGCTCGGCGCCGGCGAGGCGCTCCTCGGCGTCGGTGTGCCGCCGGGTCACCTCCTCGGCGGCATCCGAGTGACGGTCCGCCAGCGCCCGCTCGGTTTGCTCGCGCAGCTCCTCGGCGGCCCGCTCGGCGTCCGTGCGGACCGACTCCGCCTGCTCCTCGGCCTCCGCGCGGCGCCGCTCGGCCTCCTCGCGGGTGCGCTCCAGCGTCTCCTCGGCCTGCCGGCGCAGCGCGGTGGCGCGCTCGATCGCCTCGGTGCGCACCTTCTCGCTGTCCGAGCCGGCGGTCTTGCGCAGCTCGTCCGCGTCCGCCTTGGTCTTGGCGAGCAGTTCCTCGGCGGTCCTGGCCGCCTCCTCGATCTGCCCCACGGCCTCGCGCCGGGCCTCGGAGCGGATGCTCTCGCCCTCGGCGACGGCGTCGGCGCGCAACTGCTCGGCCTCGCCGCGCAGCCGCCGCGCCTCCTCCTGGAGCTCCACGGTCTTGGCGCGGTACTCCTTGGTGTCGTCCTTGGCGGCGCCCTTGAGCCCCTCGGCGATGTCGTGCGCCTCGGCGCGCAGCCGGTCCGCCTCGGTCTCGGCCTCGCCGCGGATCCGCTCGGCCTCCTCGGCCGCGGCCCGGGTGGTCTGCCGGGCGTCCTCGGACGCCTTGTCCAGCACGTCCTCGGCGGTCTTCGCCGCCTTCGAGAGCTGGGTCGCCGCCTCCTCGGCGGTGAGCGTGCGGGCCTTCTCGGACGCCTCCGCGACGATCTTCTCGGCCTCGGCGCGGGCGTCGGCGACCAGTTGCTCGGCCTCGGACTTGGTCTGCTCGGTCTCCTTGGTGGCCTCCTGGACCAGCCGGGCGACCTGCTCCTTGGCGGTGCGCGTGCGCTGCTCGTTGGCCGACTCGGCGCCCGACAGCGCCTTGGCCGCGGCGTCCTTGGCCTCGGCGACCAGCTTCTCCGCCTCGGCGCGGGCCTCGCGCAGCGCGGTGTCGGCCTCCGTCATGCGCTGCTCGGCGGCGCGGCTCAGCTCGGCGGACTGGCGGCGGGCGGCGTCCGAGTCGGCGGCGGTGGAGGTGCGCAGGTGCTCGGCGTGGTCGGTGGCCTCCTGCGCCTGGTCGGAGGCGGCGCCCAGCAGGCGCTCGGCGTCGGTGCGGGCGCGGCGCAGAAGCTGCTCGGCCTCCGCGCGGGCCGCCTCGGCGTCGCCCTGGAGCCGCTGCCGGGCCTCGGAGGTCAGCCGCTCGGCCTCGGCGCGGGCCGCGGTCATCGCCTGGTCGGCCTCGGTGCGGGACTCGTCGAGCAGCCGGCGGGCCTGCTGCTCGGTGCGGGCGCGCAGTTGCTCGGCCCACGCCACGTTCTCGTTGACGTGCGACTCGACGGTCTGGCGGCGCTCGGCCAGCTCCTGGTCGAGCTGCTGGCGGCGGGCGACCGCCTCCTGGTGCAGCTCGGACTGGAGGCGGGCGGCCTGCTCGGCGTGCTCCTGGAGGATGCGCTGGGTCTGCGCCCGCGCCTGGCTCAGCTCCCGCTCCGCGTCGGCGCGCACCTGGTCGGCCTGCGCCTGCGCGTTGCGCAGCAACTGCTCGGCCTGATAGCCGAGGTCGCCGCCGCCGCTGTCGTAGGCCGGTCGCGACATGATGGTGCGGCGCGCCTCGTGCAGCTTGGCGCGCAGCACCTCGACCTGGTAGCCGAGGTCCTCGGCGTGCTGGATCGCCTTCTCTCGCTCGGTCTTCAGCCGCTCCATCTCGGCCTCGAACCGAGAGAGGTGGTCGACGTCAGCCGCCGGCTCTCGCTCCTGGCGTTCGTAGCCCCGCACTGCGCGGTCCCATCCGTCCCCTGGTCGCAAGCCTGTCCAACGAGCTCCCGTCCATCCGCCGGACGGGGCCCCCGGGGAATGGTGTCAGATCAACGGCGGAGCATGCGCTGCTGCCCCGTCGCTCGTCCCCCGAAATCCGGACCCCGGCAAGCGGTCGCCCCGTCCATCGGAGACGACCGCCCCCAACCCTACCGGCCCCTCTGTACGGAGGTCAGTGCTCGGCCGGTTCGACGGCCGCCGATGTGACGAGTTCCGTCAGGACGCCGTGGCAGTCCTTGGGGTGCAGGAAGGTGATCCTGGACCCCATCGTGCCGGTGCGGGGCTCGTCGTACAGCACCCGGACGCCCTTGCCGCGGACGTCCGCGGCGTCCGCGTCGACGTCGGCGGTGCCGAAGGCGATGTGATGCACGCCCTCGCCGTTCTTGGCCAGCCACTTGCCGACCGCGGAGTCCTCGCGGGTCGGCTCCAGCAACTGGAGGTAGGAGGCGCCGCCGTCCGAGGTCTCGTTGATCTTGAGCATGGCCTCGCGCACGCCCTGCTCCTCGTTGGTCTCGGTGTGGAACACCTCGAAACCGTAGGTGGCCCGGTAGAACTCGACGGTGGCGTCGAGATCGCGGCAGGCGATTCCGATGTGGTCGATTCGCGTCAGCATGGTCTCAGTGCAGCGTCCAGGAGGTGGTTACGCAACGTGCGCGCGATCACACCGACAGCCCGATGACGCCGCGGACCGCCCCTCAGTACATTCGAAGTAAACCCTCGTTCACTCCTCGGCTGTGCAGGCCGGTAAGGGGATCGCAGCTCATGTCTTCTGGAACCTCGGAGACGACCACCTCGGTGATCGTCGCGGGCGCTCGTACGCCCATGGGCCGCCTGCTCGGCTCGCTGAAGTCCTTCTCCGGCGCCGACCTCGGCGGCTTCGCGATCAAGGCGGCCCTCGACCGCGCGGGCATCGCGGGCGACCAAGTGCAGTACGTGATCATGGGGCAGGTGCTCCAGGCCGGCGCGGGGCAGATCCCGGCCCGGCAGGCGGCGGTGAAGGCCGGCATTCCGATGAGCGTCCCGGCGCTCACGATCAACAAGGTGTGCCTGTCCGGCCTGGACGCCGTCGCGCTGGCCGACCAGCTCATCCGCGCGGGCGAGTTCGACGTGGTGGTGGCCGGCGGCCAGGAGTCCATGACCAACGCGCCGCACCTGCTGCCCAAGTCCCGCGAGGGCTACAAGTACGGCGCCGTGCAGATGCTCGACGCGATGGCCTACGACGGCCTGACCGACGCCTTCGAGAACATCGCCATGGGCGAGTCGACGGAGAAGCACAACACCCGCCTGGGCATCGCCCGCGCCGAGCAGGACGAGATCGCCGCGCTGTCCCACCAGCGCGCCGCCGCCGCCCAGGCCAACGGCCTGTTCGAGGCCGAGATCACCCCGGTGGAGATCCCGCAGCGCAAGGGCGACCCGGTCCTGTTCAGCGAGGACGAGGGAATCCGCGGCGACACCACCGCCGAGTCGCTGGGCAGGCTCCGCCCGGCCTTCAGCAAGGACGGCACGATCACCGCCGGGTCCTCCTCGCAGATCTCCGACGGCGCCGCGGCCGTGGTCGTGATGAGCAAGGCCAAGGCGCGGGAGCTGGGCCTGGACTGGATCGCCGAGATCGGCGCCCACGGCAACGTGGCCGGCCCGGACAACTCGCTCCAGTCCCAGCCGTCCAATGCGATCCTGCACGCCCTGAAGAAGGAGGGCCTGGAGGTCTCGGACCTGGACCTGATCGAGATCAACGAGGCGTTCGCCGCCGTCGCCGTGCAGTCCATGAAGGACCTCGGCGTGTCCTCCGACCAGGTGAACGTCAACGGCGGCGCCATCGCCCTCGGCCACCCGATCGGGATGTCCGGCGCCCGGCTCGTGCTGCACCTGGCCCTGGAGCTGAAGCGCCGGGGCGGCGGCGCCGGCGCGGCCGCCCTGTGCGGCGGCGGCGGCCAGGGCGACGCGCTGATCCTGCGCGTGCCCCGCGCCTGAGTCACCCAGTACGTCAGCGATACGAACGGAGCTGTGCGATGCAGGACGTCCCCTCTCTGGTGGCCCAGGCCAGGGACGGCAGGCCGCGGGCCGTGGCCCGGCTGATCTCCCTGGTGGAGGGGGCGTCCCCGCAGCTCAGGGAGGTCATGGCGGCGCTCGCGCCGCTCACCGGCAACGCCTACGTCGTCGGCCTGACCGGCTCGCCGGGCGTCGGCAAGTCCACCTCCACCACGGCGCTGGTGACGGCGTACCGCAAGCAGGGCAAGCGGGTCGGCGTGCTGGCGGTGGACCCGTCCTCGCCGTTCTCCGGCGGCGCGCTGCTCGGCGACCGCGTCCGCATGTCGGAGCACGCCTCCGACCCCGGCGTCTACATCCGCTCCATGGCCACGCGCGGCCACCTGGGCGGCCTCGCCTGGGCGGCCCCGCAGGCCATCCGGGTGCTGGACGCGGCGGGCTGCGACGTGGTCCTGGTGGAGACGGTCGGCGTCGGGCAGTCCGAGGTGGACATCGCCTCCCAGGCGGACACCTCGGTGGTGCTGCTCGCCCCCGGCATGGGCGACGGCATCCAGGCCGCCAAGGCGGGCATCCTGGAGATCGGCGACGTCTACGTGGTCAACAAGGCCGACCGGGACGGCGCGGACGCCACCGCCCGCGAGCTGCACCACATGCTGGGCCTGGGCGAGGCGCGGGGCGCCGGCGACTGGCGGCCGCCGATCGTGAAGACGGTGGCGGCCCGCGCCGAGGGCGTCGACGAGGTCGTGGAGGCGCTGGAGAAGCACCGGGCGTGGATGGAGGAGCGGGGCGTGCTCGCGGAGCGCCGCCGCGCCCGCGCGGCCCGCGAGGTGGAGACGATCGCCGTCACGGCGCTGCGCGAGCGCATCGGCGACCTGCACGGCGACCGCCGCCTCGGCGCGCTCGCGGAGCGCGTCGTGGCCGGCGAGGTCGACCCGTACCGCGCGGCGGACGAACTGGTCGCGGGCCTGACTAAGGGCTGAGCCCTCCGCACACGGACGCTCTCCCCGCACGGACGCCCTGAGCACACGGGACGGCGGCGGAGCCCTCAAGGGCTCCGCCGCCGTCCCGCGCTCGCCAGAGGCCCTAGACGCGCCCCCGCTGCCCCCGCAGGTGCTGGGCGACGGGCTTGAGGGCCTTGTCCAGCTCGGCCAGGGCCTCGGGGTCCAGCAGGTCGATGAAGTGCCGGCGCACGGACGCCACGTGCTGCGGGGAGACCTTCCGCATGGTCTCCATGCCCTGATCGGTCAGGACCGCGTACAGCCCCCGCCGGTCGGACTCGCAGTTCTCCCGGCGCACCAGGTTCGCGTTCTCCATGCGGGTGATCTGGTGCGAGAGCCGGCTCTTGGACTGGAGGGTGGCGGCGGCGAGGTCGCTCATCCGCATCCGCACGTCCTCCGACTCGGAGAGGTTCACCAGGATCTCGTAGTCGTTCATCGTCAGGCCGAACGGCTGGAGGTCCTTCTCGAGCTGGTACGTCAGCAGCCTGTTGACCTCCAGGTGGGTGCGCCAGGCGCACTGCTCGGCGTCGGTCAGCCAGTGCGTGGCCGTCTCGGTCTCCATGAATGAAGTCTACCTAAAATGTTGAAAATCTAACTTATGAGGGTGGAGTGACGGTGCGCACACGTTCGAAAACGTCACCCTCCGCAGACTACCGCTCACAGCCCGAAGCGACGCGGGAGGTCCCCTAGCTGTCCGGGAAGGCGCGGTGCGCCGGCCTGCCCCGCGGAGCCCGGCGCCCCGGGCGTCCCGGGCTCGTGCGGGACGGCTCCGACGGGCTGCTCGGGCCTCAGCGTCTCGGTCGACTGGAGCAGCACCGTGCCGACCCCCGCGAACTCGAACTGGTGCTCTTCTCCGGACGCCCCGCCGAGGCCCGTCAGCGCACGTAGACCGCCCAGCACGCCGGTCAGGTACCCGTGGTCGTAGTGGTGGCACGGAGAGGGGCAGTCCGCCCAGCCGACGAGGGCCTGCGGGTCCACCCGGAGCGGCGGTTCCATGAACACCACCGGACCGTTGGAGGCGGCCACGAACTTTCCGGTTCCGAGAAGGGTCAGGAAGCCCGGCACGATCGACTGCTTGAGGGCGAGACTTGGCTGAAAAGCGAGCAGGTTGCCCGAGCGAATGGTCAGGTTGCCGTCGTCCAGGTCGTAGGAGTCGACGTCGAAGGCCCGGTCGGCGAGCAGCATCTTGCCCGACCCCTCGGCCACCACCCAGTCGCCCGCGTGCAGTGGCGAATGGAAGGACGTGCGCACCAGCCGGTCGAGCCGCCCGTGCCCGAAGCCGTTGAACTCGATCGCCCCGTAGTAGGCGATCATCTTCCCCTTCTGGAGGAACCACTGGCTCGCCTGGAGGTCCACGCAGAAGGCGTACGGGTTCACGTTGTCGTCGACGGGCAGGGTCGCCGGGTCCCACACCACGGGTCCGGCGCCGGGGGTTCCGTACGCGCTCACAGCTTCTCCTCCGACGCCTGGACGTAGACCGTGCCGTTGCCGCTCAGTTCGAGCTGGAACGCCTCGCCGGAGCCCCGCCCCACCATCTCCCGCCAGCCCAGGGCGGCCGACAGCCTGTTGCGCACCTCGCCGTGGTGCGCGACGTACGCCTGCGGGTCCACGTGGACGGGCCGCTGCGGGGTGACGGGGACCTCGAAGACGCCCCCGTGCGCCATCACGGCCACCGCGCCGTCCCCTTGCAGCGTGGTGGTGAACAGGCCCTGCCCGGCGACCTGGCCGCGCACCATGCCCATGACGCCGCCCTGCGAGCCCAGGAACACCGTGCCCTGGCGCAGCCCGCCCTCGAAGGCGAGCAGCCGGTCCGCCTCCACGTACAGGGTGTCGCCGCTCAGGCGGATCACGTGCACATGGTGGCCGCCGTGCCCGAACAGCACGGTCCCGCTGCCCTCCACGCGCATCAGCGGCGCCGCCTCCCCGGCGACGCGCCGCCCGATCATGGACGTCCATCCGCCCTGGCCGCCCTGGACGTCGGGGGTGAAGGAGACCTCGCCCCGATAGGCCAGCATCGCCCCGCGCTGACTGAACAGCCGCTGCCCCGGCGCCACGGCCGCCTCGACGATCTTGGAGTTGATCTCCCGGAAGGCCATGTCAGAGGTCCCCCGCGATCGTGTTCCGCTCGCTCGGCTGCACGTACACCAGGCCGTCCCCCTCGAACCGGATCTGGAACGCCTCCCCGCCGCCCTCGCCCGCCAGGGTGCGGAAGGTCACGCCGGACTGGAAGGACTGCCGCACGTTCCCCTGGTGGGCGACGTACGCCCCCGGGTCGACGATCAGCGGGTGCTGCGGGGCGACCCGGAGGGCCACCGCCGGGCCGTCCGACGTGATCGCCGCCTGCCCGTGCCCCTCGACGGTGGTGGTGAACAGCCCGTTGCCCTGCGAGGCGCCGCGCAGCCCGGTGAAGGCCGTCCCCGTCCGCAGCCCCGCCTCCGCGGCCAGCGGGTTGCTCGACTCGACGTACAGCCGGTCGCCCTGCACCCGCACGAGGTTGATCTCCGCGGCGCGGTCGGCGAACCAGCAGGTCCCCTGGCCGCGCACCTCCATCACGGTCATCTGCTCGCCGGTGAGCCGCCGCGTCACCATCCCGCGCAGCCCCTCACCGCCGCCGGTCAGCTTCTTGAAGGCCATCTGCCCGTCGTACGCCACCATCGAGCCGTTCTTCGCCTTCACGGCGTCCCCGGTCAGGTCGACGGCGAGCACGCGGCTGCCTTGGAGTCGGAACATCGCCACGCTGCGAAGGTAGCGGCGCGCGGGGCGCGGTGGACAGAGGCCACGACGGACGGCTCCCGGGCGGCTGCATGCACCCTGGCGGGAGGCGCACCCCCTGCGGCCACGCGCACCCCGGCGGCCGCGCACCCCCTCCCGCGCGCCGCCCCGTCGGTTTGCCACAATGGGGCGACACCTTGTGCCCGCGTTCACAAACCCGGGCGCCCGCCCAGCGTCTCTCCTCTCGAAGGTGACCCGTGGACAACAAGACCGCCACCGCCCTCCGCCGCCTCCGCCTGGTCTCCGCCCCCGAGGCGGTGTCCTTCCTCCTGCTGCTCGTCTGCTCGGTGCTGAAGCGGACCACGGACTTCGACGCGGTGCCCGTGATGGGCTCGATCCACGGCGTCCTGTTCATCCTGTACGTGATCTTCTGGGCGGACGCCTGGAACCGCGCCAAGTGGTCGCTGAAGACGGCCGCGCTCTACTTCGTCCTCTCGGTCCTGCCCACCGGCGGCTTCTTCGCCGAGCGCAGGCTCAAGCGCGAGTCGGAGGACGCGGTGATCGCCTCTCGCGCCCGCCGCGAGGGGGTCGTGAACGCATGATCGTCGCTTTCTCGGTGACCCCGCTCGGCGTGGGGGAGGACGTGGGCGAGTACGTCGCCGACGCGGTCCGCGTGGTCCGCGCCTCCGGCCTGCCGCACCGCACCGACGCGATGTTCACCTCCGTCGAGGGCGAGTGGGACGAGGTCATGGACGTCGTCAAGCGCGCCGTGGCCGCGGTGGAGGCGCGCGCCCCCCGGGTCTCCCTGGTCCTCAAGGCGGACATCCGCCCCGGCGTGACGAACGGCCTCACCGCCAAGGTGGAGACGATCGAACGTCACTTGGCGGACTGACCGCCCGCCCCCTTGAGGCGTCCGGCCGGACCCCGCCCGGCCGGACGGCTGGACCCCGCCCGGCCGTCCGGCTGGACCCCGCCCGGCCGTCCGGCCGCGCAGCCCCGGACCGAAGGGCGAGACGAGGCTGACCGCGATATGACCGGCGGGTAGGGTCTGCTGACGTGCCCAAGCCCCTCAGCCTCCCGTTCGACCCCATCGCCCGCGCCGACCAGCTCTGGAAGCAGCGCTGGGGGAACGTGCCGTCGATGGCGGCGATCACCTCCATCATGCGCGCGCAGCAGATCCTGCTCGCCGAGGTCGACGCGGTGGTCAAGCCGTACGGGCTGACGTTCGCACGCTACGAGGCCCTGGTGCTGCTCACCTTCTCCCAGGCCGGCGAGCTGCCGATGTCCAAGATCGGGGAGCGGCTCATGGTGCATCCCACGTCGGTGACGAACACCGTGGACCGCCTGGTCAGGTCCGGTCTGGTGGACAAGCGTCCCAACCCCAAGGACGGCCGCGGCACCCTCGCCGTCATCACCGCCAAGGGCCGCGACGCGGTCGACGCGGCCACCCGCGACCTGATGGCGATGGACTTCGGCCTGGGCGCCTACGACGCCGAGGAGTGCGCGGAGATCTTCGCGATGCTGCGCCCGCTCCGGGTCGCGGCGCACGACTTCGGCGAGGACTGACGCGCGCCGGCCGCGCCTCCCGGCGGGCCCTCCGCCCCGCCCGCACCCCAGGCGAGATCTCCCGGAACGGGCGGTTACGCTCGACCCCATGAAGAAGAGCGTGCTGACCCGCTACCGCGTCATGGCCTACGTCACGGGCGTCCTGCTGGTCCTGCTGACCCTGGGCGTGATCGCCAAGTACGGCCTCCAGATGGACGGCGCCGCCAAGTTCACCACCGTCATCGGCATCGCGCACGGCTGGCTGTACGTCATTTACCTGGTCATGGCCTTCGACCTGGGCTCCAAGGCGAAGTGGCCGGTCGGCCGCCAGCTCTGGGTGCTGCTGGCGGGCACCATCCCCACCGCCGCGTTCTTCGTCGAGCGCAAGGTCACCCGCGAGCTGGAGAGCAGGATCGCGGACGGCGCCCCCGTGGCCGCCGAGGCGTAGAAGACCCCTCGTTCGGGTGAAATCGCGGTTCGCGAGCCGATCCGGACGAAAGGGTCCGGGGGCGGCCCGGGGAAGGCGACCGCTCACCTGACCGCCGTACGGACGCACGCGTACGGCGGCCGGGCGTCGACAGATACTAGGACGTCCTAGTACCTTCGAAGCATGGACGCTGACGCCATCGAGGAGGGCCGCCGCCGCTGGCAGGCCCGTTACGACGCCGCCCGCAAGCGCGACGCGGACTTCACCACGCTCTCCGGCGACCCCGTGGAGCCGGCGTACGGACCCCGTCCGGGGGACGCGTACGACGGCTTCGAGCGGATCGGCTGGCCCGGTGAGTACCCCTTCACCCGCGGCCTGTATCCGACCGGCTACCGGGGGCGTGCCTGGACCATCCGGCAGTTCGCCGGGTTCGGCAACGCGGAGCAGACCAACGAGCGCTACAAGATGATCCTGGCCGCGGGCGGCGGCGGCCTCTCGGTCGCCTTCGACATGCCCACCCTGATGGGCCGCGACTCGGACGACCCGCGCGCGCTGGGCGAGGTCGGCCACTGCGGGGTGGCGATCGACTCCGCGGCGGACATGGAGGTGCTGTTCCGGGACATCCCGCTCGGCGACGTCACCACGTCGATGACGATCAGCGGGCCCGCCGTCCCCGTCTTCTGCATGTACCTGGTGGCCGCCGAGCGGCAGGGCGTGGACCCCGCCGTCCTCAACGGCACGCTCCAGACGGACATCTTCAAGGAGTACATCGCCCAGAAGGAGTGGCTGTTCCAGCCGGAGCCGCACCTGCGCCTGATCGGCGACCTGATGGAGCACTGCGCCGCGCGCATCCCGGCGTACAAGCCGCTGTCGGTCTCCGGCTACCACATCCGCGAGGCCGGGGCCACGGCCGCGCAGGAGCTGGCGTACACCCTCGCGGACGGCTTCGGCTACGTCGAACTGGGGCTCAGCCGCGGCCTGGACGTGGACGTCTTCGCGCCCGGCCTGTCGTTCTTCTTCGACGCGCACGTCGACTTCTTCGAGGAGATCGCCAAGTTCCGCGCGGCCCGCCGCATCTGGGCCCGCTGGATGCGCGACGTCTACGGCGCGAGGTCCGACAAGGCGCAGTGGCTGCGCTTCCACACCCAGACCGCCGGCGTCTCGCTCACCGCGCAGCAGCCCTACAACAACGTGGTGCGCACGGCCGTGGAGGCGCTCGCGGCGGTGCTGGGCGGCACCAACTCCCTGCACACCAACGCCCTGGACGAGACGCTCGCGCTGCCCAGCGAGCAGGCCGCGGAGATCGCGCTGCGCACCCAGCAGGTGCTGATGGAGGAGACCGGCGTCGCCAATGTGGCCGACCCGCTGGGCGGTTCCTGGTACGTCGAGCAGCTCACGGACCGGATCGAGGCGGACGCGGAGAAGATCTTCGAGCAGATCAAGGAGCGGGGACTGCGCGCCCACCCCGAGGGCCGGCATCCGATCGGGCCGGTCACCTCGGGCATCCTGCGCGGCATCGAGGACGGCTGGTTCACCGGCGAGATCGCGGAGTCGGCGTTCCGGTACCAGCAGGCGCTGGAGAAGGGCGACAAGAAGGTCGTCGGCGTCAACGTCGCCACCGGATCGGTCACCGGGGACCTGGAGATCCTGCGGGTGAGCCACGAGGTGGAGCGCGAGCAGGTCCGGGAGCTGGGTGAGCGCCGGACTGGGCGGGACGACGCGGCCGTGCGCGCCGCCCTGGAGGCGATGCTGGGCGCCGCGCGGGACGGCTCGAACATGATCGAGCCGATGCTCGCGGCGGTGCGCGCCGAGGCGACGCTCGGCGAGATCTGCGGGGTGCTGCGGGACGAGTGGGGCGTCTACACGGAGCCCGCGGGCTTCTGAACGGGCGTCCGCCTCAGACGAACAGGCGTCCCGCCTCGGCGTCCTGTCGGCTCGTCGGCCTGAGCGGCGAGGCGAACTCGTCCAGCAGGGCGGCGAGGGGCCCGGCCGCCCGCAGCGGGGCCGGGCCCCGTCGAGCACGGTGAGGCGAGCGGGTGCGTACCCCTAGGGGGCCGAAGGGGCGCTGAGCGGCCCCTCACGCCCCCAAGGGGCCGGCCGCCGGGCTCACCGCCGTCAGGCCGCCCAGCAGGATCTGGGTGAAGCGGCGGACCCACTCCGCGTCGGCCGGCTCCGCGCTGACCAGGGTGCGGTGCACCACCGCGCCCGCGACGACGTCGAAGATCAGGTCGGCCGTGCGGGCGGCCTCGTCCGGCTCCGGCTCCGGGGGGAGTTCGCCGCGGGCCTGCGCGCGCCTGCGGCCCTCCAGAACCAGCCGTTTCTGGCGCTCCACGACGGAGCCGCGGATGCGTTCGCGCAGCGCGTCGTCGCGCGTGGACTCGGCGACCACCGCCATCAGACCGCTCTTGGCCTCCGGGCGGGCGAGGATCGCCGCGAACTGGAGCACGACGCCCTCGATGTCGGCGGCCAGGCTGCCCAGGTCGGGCAGGCGCAGCTCGTCGAAGAGTTCGGCCACCGCGTCGACCACCAGCTCGTTCTTGCCCGCCCAGCGGCGGTACAGGGTGGTCTTGGCGACCCCGGCGCGGGTGGCCACGTCCCCCAGGGTGAGCTTGGACCAGCCCAGCTCCACCAGGGCGGCCCGGGTGGCGGCCAGGATCGCGGCGTCCGCGGAGGCGTCGCGCGGGCGGCCGGCGCGGGCGGGCGGGGTGCGGCTCTGCATCCCCTGACCATAACCGGCCTCCGACCGGTGGTTCCCGTGCGCTCGTGAGGGAGATCACCGGAACGCGCTTTCCCGGCGGCGCCGTCTGCCATTACGCTACGGGTCGTAGCGAAAGCGTGGGCGCGAGCCCCTGCCGAGCGACGACCACACAGCGGTATCACGCAGCAACACCCGGCAGCGCCGCGCGACTTCCGCGTCGGCGGCGCCGGCGCCCGGTGGGGACCGGACGCCCGGCGCGGTCCGGCTTTCACGGCGGTTTTCACTCAGGCGCGCGGAACGGGGGAGGATAGACGCATGCAGCCACGGAACATGTCCATGAGCGGAGTCGTCGACCTCGCCGCGGTGAAGGCGGCCCAAGAGGCCAAGGCGAAGGCGGAGCAGACCCGCGCCCAAGCCGCCAGGGAGGGCGGGACGCACGCCGTCTCGCCGGCCGATCTCGTCATCGACGTCGACGAGGCCACGTTCGAGAGCGACGTCCTCCAGCGCTCCGCCGAGGTCCCGGTCGTCATCGACTTCTGGGCCGAGTGGTGCGAGCCCTGCAAGCAGTTGAGCCCCGTCCTGGAGCGGCTGGCCGTCGAGTACGGCGGCCGGTTCCTCCTCGCCAAGATCGACGTGGACGCCAACCAGCTCCTGATGCAGCAGTTCGGGGTCCAGGGCATCCCCGCCGTCTTCGCGGTGGTCGCCGGCCAGGCGCTGCCCCTGTTCCAGGGGGCGGCGGGCGAGGCGCAGATCCGGCAGACGCTGGACCAGCTCGTGCAGGTCGCCGAGGAGCGCTTCGGGCTGACCGGTCTGGCCGTCGACCCGGACGCCCCGCAGGCGGGCGCGGAGGCCCCCGCGGAGGCGCCGGCCGGCCCGTACGACGCCCTGCTGAACGCCGCCGCGCAGGCCCTGGACGCGGGCGACCTGGGCGGCGCGGTCCAGGCGTACAAGAACGTGCTGGCCGACGACCCGGCCCACCCCGAGGCCAAGCTGGGCCTCTCGCAGGCCGAACTGCTCCAGCGGGTGCAGGGGCTGGACGCGCAGGCGGTCCGCCGGGAGGCGGCCGAGAAGCCCGCCGACGCCGCCGCGCAGATCGCCGCCGCCGACCTGGACCTGGTGGGCGGTCATGTGGAGGACGCCTTCGGCCGGCTCATCGAAGCGGTGCAGCGCACGGCCGGGGAGGACCGGGACGCCGCGCGGCTGCGGCTGCTGGAGCTGTTCGAAGTCGTCGGGGCCGAGGACCCGCGGGTGGCGGCCGCGCGCCGGGCGCTCGCGCGGGCGCTGTTCTGAGCCGCGCCGGACGGGCCGGTTGACCAGTCGCTAAACGCCGGGACGCGTGACGCCCAGGCGAAATATCCGCTGACGAACCGTCACAGCGGCCGCGCTTTGCCAAAACTTGGTAATCGCGGCCGCTGTTACTGCGAGTAAGTCGGGGGCGTCGGTCTGCCCTGATCTGTCCAGTCGTCAACTGCTTTGCGCTGCCCCCTGCCGCCACCCAGTGTCGCCGTGCGGCGGCACTGCGTCGTCGTGTGGTTATCGCGCCGTTACTAGCGAGTAACGAACCCCCTTGTGCAGGCGGCGAGAATGCACCACGATCGGCCACGCTCGGTCCATTTCCCCACCCCGACATCCGGTCGGGGCACGGGATGCATGGGTCCCCACCGAGCAGGGGCGGCGGCAGTGGCGCCGGCCCTTGGGCAGGGGGGTCTTCGCCGTCCGGCGAAGCCTGTCCAGCAGGTTGTGCGTGATGCGTGTCAGGCGCGACCAGTGGTTGTCGCTCGGGGGTGATCGCCGGTGATTCGGGCGCGGTTCGCGCCGCCGACCGCGGGCGCTCTCCTTTCCGAGGACGTAGCACTTCTCCCATCCCTGCCCGGCTGAGCCGTCGATTCGGGGCGAGCCGAGGCCAGGAGATGTACGTCCGAGAAGGAGGAAATATGGAGTCCCAGGTGCGTGGCGGGACCAGATGGAAGCGGTTCGCCGTCGTCATGGTGCCCAGCGTGGCGGCCACGGCGGCGATCGGCGTGGCCCTGGCACAGGGTGCGCTCGCCGCGTCGTTCAGCGTCTCCGGGCAGTCGTTCAAGGTGTCGGCCGACAAGCTGACCGGCCAGGGCTTCGCCCAGTACGGGGCGCTTGACTCGGGTTACACCCTCGACGGCCAGAAGACGATCCACCCGGTCGCGGTGTCGTCGTTCAAGTCGGCGTCGATCAACAACATGTGCCAGTCCGTCGTCACGCCGAACATCCCGTTGCTGGGATCGGTCAGCCTGATGCTGCGGGCGGGCGGCGACAAGCCGGTGGAGGCGGACAACCTCTACATCGACGTCGCCGACCTCAACGCCGACGCCGTCTTCAACAACATCGACATCGGTGTTGCCGCCAAGGACGCCGCCAAGGGTCCCGGCATGAAGGGCAACGGCGAGATGGCCAACCCCTACGGGTTCGCCCAGCAGGCCGACTCGGCCACGCTGACCGACGTGAAGCAGACGGCGTGGGCGACCACCGCCGGAACCTTCAAGCTCAGCGGCCTGAAGATGTCGCTGGCGACGGGGGCCAAGGAGTGCTACTGAGCACTCGGTGACGGGCGGGGGAGCCGACGGCGCCCCCGCCCGTTCCGCCTTCACCCCCTTCTTCACACACCCCCCACACGCCTGAGCACCACCCACAGCAACGCCGCACCAGGGAGCTGTTTTCCATGAGCGCCGAGACTTCCGCCGGCCCTGGCCAGTTCGTCCGCCGGAGGCAGCAGTTCCGCGCCTGGCGGGGCACCCGGCCGTTCTGGGCCGGTCTGTTCGTCCTGCTCAGCGGCTTTCCGATCATGTACTTCCCGTACGCCCGCCTCCAGATCGGTCACCTGGCCCTGGCGATGGCGACCACCGCGGGAGCCGGATCACTGATCATCGGCGTGCTGCTCGTCGTCCTGGGCTTCAGCCTCTGGTTCCAGAAGCACGTGCGGGTCTTCGCGGGAGTCGCCGCGATCCTGCTGGCTCTGGTCTCCCTCCCCGTGTCCAACTTCGGCGGCTTCGTCATCGGCTTCCTGCTCGCGCTCATCGGCGGCGCGATGGCCGTGTCCTGGGCCCCGGGCGCGGAAGGCGCCGACGCGCCCGAGCGCGCCGAGGACGCCGAGGACGCCGGCCGGGACCAGAGCGCCGCCCCCGCGGCCGACGGGACGAGGGACGGGCTGGGCGAGACGAACGACCTTTCAGGAACGAGCCCGGCGAACGGGGCGAACGGGAGGCACAGTGCCGGCTGACGAGGTGACCCGCGGGACGGACCTGGAGGAGTCCCGCGTCAGATCCGGGCCGCGCCACGCGGGGCCCAGGAAGCCGCTGTTCACCAGGTTCCACATGCCGGCCGGCAAGGCGATAGCCAGCGTGGCGATGCCGACGGCCGTCCTCGTGGGCATGGGCTTCACGTCCTCCCTGGCCCTCGCGGACAACAACGGCTCGGCGCCGTCGCCCTCGCCGTCCAAGACGCTGACGGCCGACGAGTACAAGGACTGCGTGACGGCGCTGGGCGCCAAGGACGGCTCCTCGGCCTCGCCTTCGCCGTCGCCCTCCGCGAGCGCCACGAAGGGCGCCGAGAAGGCCACGGGCGACGCGGCCAAGGGCGCGCAGCACGACAGCGCCTCCAGCGACAGCGCCTCCAGCGACAGCGGCTCAGACGGCGACGGCGGCGCACACGGCGAGGGCGGCGAGGACGCCCCCGCGCCGCCCGCGGCCGGGACGCCGCAGAAGCCCTCGCAGCACCCCTCCGCTCCGGCGTCGGGCGCCGGCGGCAAGGGCGCGCCCACGCCGTCCGCCAGCACGCCGCCGTCCGGCGGCCAGACGTCCGAGCCGGCCCCCTCGGCGAGCCCGAGCGCGGGCGGCGGGCTGCTGGACACGCTCGGCGGCCGCCTCGGAGACATCCTGACCGGCGGCGCCTCGGGGTCGGCGGCCGGCTCGAAGGCGCAGCCGTCCTCGGCCGCGCCGTCCGCCTCGCCGTCGAAGAGCGGGTCCAAGGACGCCTCGCCGTCGGGGCGCCGGACCACGGACGCCTCACCGGGCGCCGGGTCCGCGGGCGCGGGCGCGTCCGGCCGGTCCGGCGGTTCGGCCGGGACCGGGGGCGCGGACGGGGCCGGGGGCGCGCTCAAGGACACCGTCGGGAAGGCGGCCGGCACGGTCGGCGGCGCGGTGAAGAACACCGCGGGCGCGGCGCGCAAGGCGGCCGGGGACGCGGCCAAGACGGCCGGGGACGCGACGAAGACGGCCGAAGACGCCGCCGGGGAGGCCACCGCCTCGCCGAGTCCGTCCGCGAGTCCCAGCACGGACCCCGAGGACTGCCCGAAGGCCACCGACGCCGAGGGCGGCGTCGACAACAAGGTGCCCCTGGCGGACGACCCGTGGTACCTGAACGCCAGCTCGCTGCTGCTGAAGGGCGCCGACTACAAGGGCGTCGTCGAGGTCAGGACCGCCGACGGCACCGTCAAGAAGGTGCTGAAGTACGTCATCTCCGGCGGCACCGACATCGGCGACCTGCACCAGGAGGTGCAGGACAAGCAGGCGGGCAAGACCTACCACGTGCAGGCGTCCGCGGGGTCGACGTCCACCATCCGCGGCGGCGACACGGTGATGTACACCGAGAGCATCTCCGGCAACCTGCTGGGTCTGATCCCGATCACGTTCAGCCCGGACAACCCGCCCCCGCTGAACATCCCGCTGATCTACTTCACCAAGGTGAAGGCGGTCCAGGCCGGCCAGTTCGGCGGCAATCTGCACGTGCCCGGGATGCACGTGTACACCACGACCGGCTGAACCCCGGCCCGGCCCCGTGCGCCGGGCCGGCGCCGATCGCACCGGGAGCCGCGCAGACCGAGGGCGCCCCCGCCGGACCGGCGGGGGCGCCCTCGTCTTCGCAGGAGAGGTCGCGGGACACGTCGCGGGAGACGTGCCGCGGCGTCAGTCAGTCGCGGTCGCCGCCGCCCAGGTGGTGGACCCGGACCATGTTCGTGGTGCCCGGCATCCCGGGCGGGGAGCCGGCCGTGATGACCACGACGTCGCCCTCGTTGAACAGCTTGAGCTTGATCAGCTCCTGGTCCACCAGGTCGACCATCGCGTCGGTGCTGTCGACGAGCGGCACGACGTAAGGCTCCACGCCCCAGCTCGCCGCGAGCTGGTTGCGGGTGGCCTCGTCCGGGGTGAAGGCGAGGATCGGCTGCGCCGCGCGGTAGCGGGAGAGCCGGCGGGCGGTGTCGCCGGACTGGGTGAAGGCCACCAGCGCCCTGCCGCCCAGGAAGTCGGCGATCTCGGCCGCCGCACGGGCCACCGAACCGCCCTGCGTGCGCGGCTTCTTGCCCGGCACCAGCGGCTGGAGGCCCCGGGAGAGCAGCTCCTCCTCGGCGGCGACGACGATCTTCGACATCGTCTTGACGGTCTCGATCGGGTACGCGCCCACGCTGGACTCGGCGGACAGCATCACCGCGTCGGCGCCGTCCAGGATCGCGTTGGCCACGTCGGACGCCTCGGCGCGGGTCGGACGCGAGTTGGTGATCATCGACTCCATCATCTGGGTCGCCACGATCACCGGCTTGGCGTTGCGCCGGCACAGCTCGATCAGGCGTTTCTGCACCATCGGGACCTTCTCGAGCGGGTACTCCACGGCCAGGTCGCCGCGGGCCACCATCACGCCGTCGAACGCCGCGACGACGTCCTCCATGTTCTCCACCGCCTGCGGCTTCTCCACCTTGGCGATGACCGGGACCCGGCGCCCCTCCTCGTCCATGACGCGGTGCACGTCGTCGACGTCCTTGGCGTCCCGCACGAAGGACAGCGCGACCAGGTCGCAGCCCATGCGCAGCGCGAAGCGCAGGTCGTCGACGTCCTTCTCGGACAGCGCGGGCACGTTCACCGCGGCGCCGGGCAGGTTGATGCCCTTGTGGTCGGAGACCACGCCGCCCTCGATGACGATCGTCTTCACCCGCGGGCCCTCGACGTCCAGGACCTTCAGCTCGACGTTGCCGTCGTTGATCAGGATCTGGTCGCCGCGCGAGACGTCGCCCGGCAGCCCCTTGTACGTGGTGCCGCAGATCTGCTTGTCGCCCGCGACGTCCTCGGTGGTGACGGTGAACTCGTCGCCCCGCTCCAGCTCCACCGGGCCCTCGGCGAAGGTCTCCAGCCGAATCTTCGGGCCCTGGAGGTCGGCGAGGACGGCGACGGCCCGGTGGGTCTCCTTGGAGGCCGCCCGGACGCGGTCGTAACGCCCTTGGTGCTCGGCGTGCGTGCCGTGGCTGAAGTTGAACCGGGCCACGTTCATGCCGGCCTCGATCAGTGCGACGAGCTGCTCGCGGGAGTCGACCGCGGGGCCCAGAGTACAGACGATTTTCGAACGGCGCATGGGGCGATCCTATCGGTTTGTTTCGCTGCGGAATATTCCGTCTGGCGGAAAATACAATTGGGCGGGTCCGCGCTCAGGCGAGTGCCGTCGCATTCAGTCGCCGAGGTCGCTGCGGCCGCCGCGATCGTCGTGTTCGCCGCGTTCGTCTTCTCCCACCAGAGCGTAGGTCTGCGTGGCGATCTCCCCTTCCTCGTCCGTCGGGATCACGGCCACCGCCACCCGCGCGCCCTCGGGAGAGATCAGCCGCGCGTGGTCGCCGCGCACCGCGTTGCGCGCGCCGTCCACCGCCAGGCCCAGCCCCTCCAGGCCCGCCACGGCCGCCTCGCGCACGAAGTCCGCGTTCTCCCCGACTCCGGCGGTGAAGACGACCGCGTCCACCGTGCCGAGTACCGCGTAGTAGGCGCCGATGTACTTCTTCAGCCGGTGGACGTAGACGTCGACGGCGAGCCGCGCCTGCTCGTCGCCCGCCTCGATCCGGCGCCGGATCTCCCGCATGTCGTTGTCGCCGCACAGGCCGAAGAGGCCGCTCCGCTTGTTCAGCAGAGTGTCGATCTCGTCCATGGACATTCCGCCGACGCGCCGCAAATGGAAGATGACGGCCGGGTCGAGATCACCGGAACGGGTGCCCATCACCAGTCCCTCCAGCGGGGTGAGCCCCATGGACGTGTCCACGCACCGCCCGCCCCGCACCGCCGAGGCGGACGCCCCGTTGCCCAGGTGCAGCACGATCACGTTGACGTCCTCGGGCGCCTTGCCCAGCAGCTCGGCGGCGGCCCGGGAGACGTAGGCGTGCGAGGTGCCGTGGAAGCCGTAGCGCCGCACCCGGTGGCGGTCAGCGATCTTCGTGTCGATCGCGTAGCGGGCCGCGGACTCCGGCATGGAGGTGTGGAAGGCGGTGTCGAAGACCGCGACCTGGGGCAGGTCGGGCCGCAGCGCCATGGCCGTGCGGATGCCGGTGAGGTTGGCCGGGTTGTGCAGCGGGGCCACCGGGATCAGCCGTTCGATCTCGGTGATCACGGCCTCGTCGACGACGGTCGGCTCGGTGAAGAACAGGCCGCCGTGCACGACCCGGTGCCCGATCGCGGCCAGCTCGGGGGAGTCCAGGCCCAGACCGTCCCGGGCCAGCTCCCCGGCGACGGCCTTGAGGGCGGCGTCGTGGTCGGCGATCGGGCCGTTCAGCTCGCGGGTCTGCCCGCAGGAGACGCGGGTGTGCTTCAGCCGGGAGGTCTGCTCGCCGATCCGCTCCACCATGCCGACCGCCAGCCGGCGCCCGTCGCGCATGTCGAGCAGTTGGTACTTCACCGACGAGGAGCCGGAGTTGAGGACGAGGACGCGGGTCGCGTTCACGGTGTTCCCTGAGCCTTCTTCCGTGCGGTCACCTGGCGGGGGTCTGGGCCTGGGCCTGGATCGCCGTGATGGCCACGGTGGTGACGATGTCCTGGACGAGCGCGCCCCGGGAGAGGTCGTTGACCGGCTTGCGCAGCCCCTGGAGGACCGGGCCGACCGCGACGGCGCCGGCCGAGCGCTGCACGGCCTTGTAGGTGTTGTTGCCGGTGTTCAGATCCGGGAAGATCAGCACGCTCGCCTGCCCCGCGACCTCCGAGTCCGGCAGCTTGGCGGCGGCCACCGACGGCTCGACCGCCGCGTCGTACTGGATCGGGCCCTCGACCGGCAGGTCCGGGCGGCGCCGTCGCACCAGCTCGGTGGCCTCGCGCACCTTGTCCACGTCGGCGCCCGACCCGGAGGCGCCGGTGGAGTACGACAGCATCGCGATCCGCGGCCGCACGCCGAACTGGGCGGCGGTGGCGGCCGACTGGACGGCGATGTCGGCGAGCTGCTCGGCGTCCGGGTCGGGGTTGACCGCGCAGTCGCCGTAGACGAGCACCTTGTCGGCCAGGCACATGAAGAACGCCGAGGAGACGATCGACGCCCCCGGCTCGGTCCTGATGATCTCGAAGGCGGGGCGGACAGTCGCGGCCGTGGAGTGCACCGCCCCCGACACCATGCCGTCGGCCAGCCCCTCCTGCACCATCAGCGTGCCGAAGTAGTTCACGTCGCGGACCACGTCGTAGGCCAGCTCCGCGGTCACGCCCTTGTGGGCGCGCAGGGCGGCGTACCGCTCGGCGAAGGAATCCCGCAGCGGAGACGCGGCCGGGTCGATGAGCTGCGAGTCTCCGAGGTCGATGCCGAGGTCGGCGGCCTTCTTGCGGACCGTGTCCACCGGGCCGAGCAGCGTCAGGTCGCACACGCCCCGGCGCAGCAGCACCTCCGCGGCGCGCAGCACGCGCTCCTCGGCGCCCTCCGGCAGGACCACCCGCCGCTTCTGGGAGCGGGCCCGTTCCAGCAGGGTGTGCTCGAACATCATCGGGGTGAGCCGGTCGCTGCTCGGCGCGGAGACGCGCTTGCTGAGGTCGGCGGTGTCGACGTGCCGCTCGAACAGGCCGAGCGCGGTCTCGGCCTTGCGCGGAGTGGCGGCGTTCAGCTTGCCCTCCAGGGTGAACAGCCGCTCGGCGGTGGGGAAGCTGCCGCCGGACACCGAGACGACCGGGGTGCCCGGGGCGAGCCGGGCGGCCAGGGTGAGGATCTCCTCGCCCGGCTCCTCGTCCAGGGTGAGCAGCACGCCGGCGATCGGCGGGGTGCCGGCGCTGTGCGCGGCGAGCGAGCCGAGCACCAGGTCGGCCCGGTCGCCGGGGGTGACGACCAGGCAGCCCGGGGTCAGGGCCTTGAGCAGGTTGGGCAGCATGGCCCCGCCGAAGACGAAGTCGAGCGCGTCCCGGGCCAGCCCCGAGTCGTCGCCGAGCAGCACCTTCCCGTCCAGGGTCTGGACGATCTGCGCGACCGTCGGCGCGGACAGCGCGGGTTCGTCGGGCACGACCCAGCAGGGCACGGGCAGCCGGCCCGCCAGCCGTCCGGCGACCGCGTCCCGGTCCTCCCGCGCCACCAGATTGGCGACCATGGCCAGCACGTCGCAGCCCAGGCCGTCGTAGGCGCGGTAGGCGTTGCGGGTCTCCGCGAGCACGGCCTCCGCGCTCTGCCTGCGGCCGCCCACGACGGGGATCACCGAGGCGCCGAACTCGTTGGCGAGCCGGGCGTTGAGGGACAGCTCGTCGGGGAGCTGGGCGCCGGCGAAGTCGGTGCCGAGGACGAGGACCACGTCGTAGTCGCGGGCCACGCGGTGGAAGCGCTCGACGAGGGCGGAGACCAGTTCGTCGGCGCCCTGCTCGGCCTGGAGCGCGGACGCCTCCCGGTAGTCCATGCCGTAGACGGTCGCCGGGTCCTGGGAGAGCCGGTAGCGGGCGCGCAGCAGTTCGAAGAGGCGGTCCGGGCCGTCGTGCACGAGCGGGCGGAAGACGCCCACCCGGTCGACCTGCCGGGTCAGCAGCTCCATGACTCCCAGCTCGACGATCTGGCGGCCGTCGCCGCGCTCGACGCCGGTCACGTACACGCTGCGGGTCACGCGGGCTCTCCGTTTCGTTGCGGGCGGTGGAGGCGGTCGTTCTGGTCCGGCGGGGTCCGGCTGGGTGCGGCGGGTTCGGCTGCGTCCGTCGGAGTCGGCCGCCTCTGACGCGTCCGGGACGCCCGGAGGGTCCGCGAGTCCGCGGGCGCGGCGCCGGGCGCGGCCTGGGCAGGCAGAAAAACGCCCGCTGAGCTGAGCGGAACCCTCTTGACGATACCCCCGCCGCTCTTCCCGACGCCCGCCAAGACGTGAGCGCCGACAGGGCGTGGAAGAATCGGGTGAGATCCCCGGTATCAACAGTGAGCAGGAGACACAGCGCGATGCGTATCGGAGTTCTCACGGCAGGCGGCGACTGTCCGGGACTGAACGCCGTGATCCGTTCGGTCGTGCACCGCGCGGTCACGATGTACGACGACGAGGTCATCGGCTTCGAGGACGGCTACGCCGGACTGCTCGACGGGCGCTACCGCGCCCTCGACCTGAACGCCGTCAGCGGCATCCTCGCCCGCGGCGGCACCATCCTCGGCTCCTCCCGGCTGGAGCGCGACCGGCTCCGGGAGGCGTGCGAGAACGCCTCCGACATGATCCACCAGTTCGGCATCGACGCGCTCATCCCGATCGGCGGCGAGGGCACGCTGACCGCGGCGCACATGCTGTCGGAGGCCGGCCTGCCCGTGGTGGGCGTGCCCAAGACCATCGACAACGACATCTCGGCCACCGACCGCACCTTCGGCTTCGACACGGCGGTCGGCGTGGCCACCGAGGCGATGGACCGGCTGAAGACCACCGCCGAGTCGCACCAGCGCGTGATGGTGGTCGAGGTCATGGGCCGGCACGCGGGCTGGATCGCCCTGGACTCCGGCATGGCGGCCGGCGCCCACGGCATCTGCCTGCCCGAGCGCCCCTTCGACCCGGCGGACCTGGTCAAGATGGTCGAGGAGCGCTTCGCCCGCGGCAAGAAGTTCGCGGTGATCTGCGTCGCCGAGGGCGCCCACCCGATGGACGGCACCATGGACTACGGCAAGGGCGAGATCGACCTCTACGGCCACGAGCGCTTCCAGGGCATCGGCACGGCGCTGGCGTTCGAGCTGGAGCGGCGGCTCGGCAAGGAGGCCAAGCCGGTCATCCTCGGCCACGTCCAGCGCGGCGGCGTGCCCACGGCCTACGACCGCGTGCTCGCCACCCGGTTCGGCTGGCACGCGGTGGAGGCCGCGCACCGCGGCCGGTTCGGCCGCATGACCGCGCTGCGCGGCACGGAGATCCGGATGGTCCGGCTCGCCGAGGCCGTCGCCGAGCTGAAGACGGTGCCTGAGCACCGCATGGACGAGGCGGAGTCCGTCTTTTAGGGAGGGTGCGGCGCGACTTCTCCCAGGGAAGGTGCGGCGCCGCTTCCGGGAGAGGTCCGGCGCCCTCCGGGGCGGGGGCGGTTCTGGTCCGGGTCGGGGCGCCGTCCGGGCCGGGACGTCCGTCGTGCGGTGCGGGAGAGGTCCCTTACGTCGGCGGGAGCGACGACGGGATGAGCTGGCCGCCCGTTTCCGGCGCCGGCAGCCACCGGTACACCAGCTCCGGTCTGCCGACCTGGCCGTACAGCGGGTGCCGGGCGGCGCGGCCGGTGTGGACCAGGTGCTCCAGGTAGCGGCGGGCGGTGATCCGGGAGACGCCTGCCGCCTCGGCGAGTCCGGCCGCGGTCAGGCCCTCGTCCGCCGCGCGCAGCGCGCTCGTGACCCGTAGCAGGGTCGGCTCGCTCAGGCCCTTGGGCAGGGCGGCCGGTCCCGGTGCGTGCAGCGCCGCCAGCGCCCGGTCCACCTCCTCCTGGCAGCCGGCCTCACCGGCCGCCGCGTGGAACGCGGCGTAGCGGACCAGGCGGTCCCGCAGAGCGGCGAAGGCGAACGGCTTCAGCACGTACTGGACCACGCCGAGCGAGACTCCCTCGCGCACCACCGCCAGGTCCCGTGCGGAGGTCACCGCGATCACGTCCGCCCGGTGCCCGGCGGCCCGCAGGGCACGGGCGAGTTGCAGGCCGTGCACGTCCGGCAGACAGAGATCGAGCAGCAGCAGGTCCACGGGGGTGCGCTCCAGCGCCCGCCGCGCCTCGGCGCCCGTGTGCGCCGCCCCGACGGCGACGAAGCCCGGCACCCGGCCCACGTAGCTCACATGCGCGTCCGCCGCGACGGGATCGTCCTCGACCACGAGAACACGGATGGGAGCGCCGACCGGCCCACCGCCCACGCGCCCGGTCGGGGCGCGGTCGTGCCCATACGGGTTGCCGTCCGCGCGCTCGGTCGGGGCGCCGTCGTGCCTGTCCGGCCTGTCGTCCGCGCGGCCGGTCGCGGCGCGGTCGTGCCCGTGCGGCCCGTCGCCCGCTTGCCCGGTGGGGGCTCGGTCGTGCCCGTGCGGCCTGTCGTCCGCGCGGCCGGTCGCAGCGCCGCCATGTCCGGCCGGTCCGCCGTCCGCCACGCCGATCGCAGCGCGGCCGCGTCCGTTCGGTCCGTCGGTCCAGGTGCCGTCGTGTCCGCCGTCCGCGGGGCTGGTGACAATACGACCGGCCGACCCGTGCTCCGTCACGCCGTGCCTCCCGGTAGGCCGCCTGTGCTCCCCGGCAGACCGCCCACGCCTCCCGGCGGGCCGCTCGCGCTCCCCGGCGGGCCGTCCGCGCTCCTCGGCAGGTCGTCCTCACCTCTCGGCGAGCCGCTCGCCGTCGTGGATTCGTCGGCGAGGTGGGCTGGCCGTCCGGCGGCGGGCTCCGGCTCGGGGGCGGGTTCCGCCGTTGGGGCGGGGTGGGGCGCGGACCGGTGCGGGCCGGTCGCGGTCGGCAGCCGGGCCTCGAACACCGCGCCGCCGCCCTCCGCGCGGGCCACCGTCAGCGTCCCGCGGCGCCGCAGCACCGCCTGCCGGGCGAGCGCCAGCCCGAGTCCCCGGCCGCCGGGACCGGTCGGCTTGGTGGAGAAGCCGTCGCGGAAGACCAGGTCGGCGTGGGCCGGGTCGACGCCGGGCCCGGTGTCGGCCACCCGCAGCACCAGTGCGGCGCCGGGGCCGGCGCCCTCCGTCTCCACCGTCACCGTCACCCGCGCAGGCGTGCCGCCCTGGGCCGCGTCCACCGCGTTGTCGACCAGGTTGCCGAGGATCGTCACCAGATCCCGCGCTTCAAGCGCCGTGGGCAGCAGCCCGTCGTCCAGGCCGCCGCTCTCGCCGTCCACCAGCAGCTCCACGCCCCGTTCCGCGGCCTGCGCCGTCTTGCCCAGCAGCAGCGCGGCGAGCACCGGTTCGCGCACCGCCGCCACCACCTGGTCGGTCAGCGCCTGGGCCAGCTCCAGTTCCGCCGTGGCGAACGCGACCGCCTCCTCGGCCAGGCCCAGCTCGATCAGCGACACCACCGTGTGCAGCCGGTTGGCCGCCTCGTGCGCCTGCGAGCGCAGCGCCCGGGTGAAACCGCGCTCGAAGTCCAGCTCCCCTGTCAGCTCCTGGAGCTCGGTGACGTCCCGCAGGGTGGCCACGGCGCCCCGGCGCTCGCCGCCGGAGACCGGCGAGGTGTTCACCACCAGGACGCGCGAGTCCGTCAGGTGCACCTCGTCCACCCGGGGCTCCGGGGCCAGCAGCGCGTCCGTCAGCGGCGACGGCAGCCCCAGGTCCGCGACCGGCCTGCCCACCGGATCGCCCCCGGCGTCCGCCGCGCCGAGGCGCAGCAGCTCCCGGGCGCCGTCGTTGATCAGCGCCACCCGGCCGTGCGCGTCCAGCATCAGCAGCCCCTCGCGCACCGCGTGCAGCGCGGCCTGGTGGTAGGCGTGCATCCGGCCCAGCTCGGCGGCGTTCATCCCGTGCGTGTGCCGACGCAGCCGGGCGCCCACCGCGTACGCGGCCAGCGCGCCGAGCGCGAGGATGCAGGCCGCGACCGCGGACAGCGCGACGACCTGCTCCCGGACCCGCTCGCTGATGGCCTCGACCCGGATGCCCGCGCTGACCAGGCCGACGACGCGGCCGCTGTCCTCGACGGGCGTGACCGCGCGGACGGACGGCCCGAGGGTGCCGGTGTAGGTCTCGGTCAGGGTCTGGCCGTGCTGGGCGCGGGAGATGGACCCGAGGAAGCGCCGGCCGATCTGGCGCGGGTCGGGATGGGTCCAGCGGACGCCGTCGGGGGTCATGATCGTCACGAAGTCGACCCCGGTGTCCCGCTGCACGGTCAGCGCGTACGGCTGGAGCCGCGCCGTGGGGTCCGCGCCGCGGATCGCGGAGCGCACCGAGGGGGAGTCGGCGACCGAGCGGGCCACCGCGGCGGCCTGCCGCCGGGCCGCGTCCTCGGCCTGGCGGCGCTCGCCGACGCCCGCGTACAGCGCGGACCCGGCCACGACGAGGGCCAGCAGCACGGCCTGCGCGGCGAAGAGCTGGCCCGCCAGACTGCGCGGTCTCGGAAGGGCGGGTAGGCGCATGGCGTCAGTGTGCCTCCCCGTTCCGCCGTGAACTCAATGAACGCAAGCGTGACCGCCCTGCTCCGACGGGAGACAGTACGGCGATCCCCGCCGTCCCCACAGACCTCGCGCACCCCGGGATCCGCGAGGACCCCGGACGTGAGCCGCACGCCGGTGACGCCGACGAGCCGTCAAGGAGACCGCTGTGACCAGCGCAGCCGCTACGGCGCCCGCCGCACCCCCGCCCAGGAGGGACCGCACCCACCTGCTCTATCTGGCGGTGATCGCCGCGGTGGTCCTCGGCATCGCGGTGGGCTTCGCGGCGCCGGGCTTCGCCCGGGAGCTGAAGCCGCTGGGCACGGGGTTCGTGAACCTGATCAAGATGATGATCACACCGATCATCTTCTGCACCATCGTGACCGGGGTCGGCTCGATCCGCAGCGCCGCCCGGGTCGGCAAGCTGGGCGGTCTGGCGCTCGGCTACTTCGTCGCCATGTCGTTCGTCGCGCTGGCGATCGGCCTGGTCGTCGGCAACGTCCTGCACCCCGGCGCGGGCATGCACCTGAGCGAGTCGGTCCGGCAGGTCGGCCACACCCAGGCGAAGGCGGGCGGCGAGGGCCCGGTCGACTTCCTGCTGAGCGTCATCCCGACCACCCTCGTCTCGGCGTTCACCTCCGGGGTGGTGCTCCAGACGCTGCTCGTGGCGCTGCTGGTCGGGTTCGCGGTGCAGGCCATGGGCCGGTCCGGGGAGCCGGTGCTGCGGGGCGTCGGACATCTCCAGAAGCTGGTGTTCCGGGTGCTGTCCATGATCATGTGGGCGGCGCCCGCGGGCGCGTTCGGCGCGATGGCCGCGGTTGTCGGCGAGACCGGCGCGGACGCGCTGAAGGCGCTCGGCACGATCATGCTCGGCTTCTACCTCACCTGCGTGCTCTTCATCGGCCTGGTGCTGGGCCCGCTGCTGTGGTTCGTCGCCCGCGTGAACATCCTCCGGCTGCTGCGCTACCTCGGCCGGGAGTTCCTGCTGATCCTGTCCACGTCGTCGTCGGACACCGCCCTGCCCCGCCTGATCGCGAAGATGGAGCACCTGGGCGTGAGCCGGCCGGTCGTCGGCGTCACCGTGCCGACCGGATACTCCTTCAACCTCGACGGCACCATGATCTACCTGACCATGGCCTCCCTCTTCATCGCCGAGGCCCTGGGCGAGCCGCTGCGCCTGGGCGAGCAGATCACGCTGCTGCTGTTCATGATGGTCGCCTCCAAGGGCGCCGCGGGAGTGTCCGGCGCCGGGCTGGCCACCCTCGCGGGCGCTCTCCAGTCGCACCGGCCCGCTCTGGTCGACGGCGTCGGGCTGATCGTCGGCATCGACCGCTTCATGAGCGAGGCCCGCGCCCTGACGAACTTCGCGGGCAACGCGGTGGCCACCGTGATGATCGGCGCCTGGACCAAGGAGATCGACCGGGAGCGGGTCGAACGGGTGCTGTCCGGGCGGCTGCCCTTCGACGAGACCACGCTGCTGGACGACGCCGAAGGCGACGCCGGGAACGGCGCCGCGACGGAAGGGCCCGACGGCCCCGAGGGCGGGGACGGCGAGAAGGAGCTGACCTCAGCCTGACGTCCGCCGCCCGCACCTCGTCCGGTCTGCGGCGGCTGGGCGCAGTGGCCAGGCGCCGGGACCGCGCCCCCGGTGGCCGCCTCCGGCTCTGCTCCGGGGTTCCGCCGACCGCCCGCGGCCTCAGCGGCCGCACCCCGGCGTCCGCTCCCACCGGGACTAGCGGCCGTACCTTGGCGTCCGCTCCCACCGCGGCCTAGAGGCCGCGCCCCGGCGTCCCCCCCCGACAGGGCGCCCGGCTCGACCTGAACCCGAGCCGGGCGCTCCTTTTCGCGTCTTCGCGCCACGTCCGCTTTTCACGTCTTCGCGCCACGTCCGCCGGACGCACTCCCACGCCCCCCCGCGACGACGGCCGCTCAGGCGCTCGCCCTGGCCACCAGCGTCTCGGCTCGGGCGGCTGGGACGCCCGAGGCCGCCAGGACCGTGAGCGCGGCCGAGCGGCCCGCCTCGTGGGCCGGGAGCAGGCCGTCGTTCACGGCCTCCATGAGAGCGAACAGCATCTGCTCGTGCACGTGGGCGAGCGCCGGCGCGGGCAGCGCGGAGCTGAACGCGCCCGCGGCGAGACCGCGCTCGATCAGCTCGGCGCAGTCGTCGCGGACCGGCGCCAGCCGCTCGCGGATGCCCGTCATGGTGACCGTGCGCTGGGCGAGCGCCACCAGCAGCCGGTAGCGGTCGGCGATGGGCCAGATGGCCAGCACCGAGCGGGCCAGCGCCTCCGCGGGGTCCGCGACCCCCGCGCGCCCCGCCGCGTGCGCCGCGGACAGCGTCCGCACCGCCTCGTCGACGAGCGTGCCGATCAGCGCCTCGCGGCTGGGGAAGTGGCCGTACACGGTGCGCCGTACGACGCCCGCCGCGCGGGCGATCTGGTCCATGGACGCGTCGGGATCGCGCAGCAGCTCGGCGTGGGCGACGTCGATGAGGTGGCGCCGGTTGGCGTCGGCGCGGCTGGTGTTACCCGTGGTCATGCCCGCCATTCTGCCCCCCTCGCGATTTGCACAGAGGTGTGCAGGGACGTACATTGCACATCGTTGTGCAACTGCACATGGCTGTGCAAGTCCATCCGTGCACATCCCGTCGCGCATCCGAGGAAGGCGACCCCTGTCATGCGACTCGTCGTGAACGAACCGGTCGAGAGGACGGACCGCCCCTACGCCCGGCGCTGGCAGGCCCTCCTGGTGCTCTGCCTGAGCCTGCTGATCATCGTGATGGCCAACACGGCCCTCACCGTCGCCGCGCCCGACATGACCCGGGACCTCGGCCTGTCCAGCGCCGACCTCCAGTGGGTGATCGACGGCTACACCGTCCCCTACGCGGCGCTGATGCTGCTGCTCGGCGCGATCGGCGACAAGTACAGCCGGCGCGGCGCGCTCGTCCTCGGCCTGGTCGTCTTCGGCGGCGGCGCCGTCTTCGGCTCGCTGGCCGGCGGCGCGGCGACCGTCATCGCGGCCCGCGCCGTGATGGGCGTCGGCGCGGCGCTGATCATGCCCGCCACCCTCTCCCTGCTCGCCGCGACCTTCCCGCGCGCCGAACGCGCCAAGGCGATCACCCTGTGGACCGCCACCGCCGGACTCGCCATCGCGGCCGGCCCGGTCGTCGCGGGCGTGCTGCTGCGCGGCCACGGCTGGGCCTCGACGTTCCTGATCAACGTGCCGATCGCCGCGGTCGCCCTGGTCGCGGCCTTCGTCCTGGTGCCGCCGTCCCGGGCCGGCCACCACGACCGCGTCGACTACGCCGGCGGACTGCTGTCCGTGGTCTGGGTCGGCGCCCTGGTCTACATGATCATCGAGGGACCGCACTTCGGCTGGGACGCCAAGGCGGTCACCGCGGCCGTCGTGGCGGGCGCGGGCCTCGTCGCGTTCGTCGTGTGGGAGCTGCGCTGCCCGCGCCCCCTGCTCGACGTGCGCCGCTTCGCCGACCGCCGCTTCGCCGGATCCAACCTCGCCGTCGCCCTGTTCTTCCTCGCCGTCTTCGGCGCGTTCTACTACCTCACCCAGCACCTCCAGTTCGTCCTCGGCTACGACGCCCTGGGCACCGGCGTGCGCATGCTGCCGCTGGCCGGCGCGGTCTTCGTCGGCTCGGGGCTGACCGGCTACCTCACTCCGCGCGTCGGCATGAAGTGGACCGTGAGCGCGGGCATGGTCGGCGGCACGGCGGCGCTGGCGCTGCTCACCCGGGTGGACGGCGCGTCGACCTACGGCGACCTCGTGGCGCCCCTGGTGATCCTGGGCCTTGCCATCGGCCTCGCCCTCTCGCCCTGCACCGACGCGATCATGGGCGCCTTCCCGGAGTCCGAACTGGGCGTCGGCGGCGCCGTCAACGACACCTCGCTGGAGCTGGGCGGCTCCCTGGGCATCGCGATCCTCGGCTCGCTGCTGTCCACCTCGTACTCCGACCGCCTGGCCCATGCCACCGCAGGCAGCGGACTCCCGGCGAGCGCCCTGTCCGCCGCGCAGGACTCGGTCGGCGCCGGATACGCGGTCGCCCAGGGCATCGGCGGGAAGGCCCGGCGACTCGCCCAGCAGGCCGCCCACGCCACCGACCCCCACCAGGCCGCCCAGCTCAGGGCGCAGGCCGGCCGGCTGGGGCACGGGGCCGGGCAGATGAAGGACGCGGTGGCCTCCTCGTTCGCCCACGCCGTCGCCCACACCAGCCTGGTCGGCGCGGTGATCCTCGGCGTGGGCACGCTCGCCGTGGCCCTGCTGCTCCCGCGCGGCGCCGCCCGGCACGCGGCGCCGGCCACGTCGCCGGAGGCCCCGCGAGCGGCGGAGAAGCCGGAAACGGCGGAGAAGCCGACGGAGGCGACGAGGCCCGAGCCCGCGAAGGCCCCGCAAGCGGCGGAGAAGCCGGAAACGGCGGAGGAGCCGGACGCCGCCCCCCAGCCCGAACCCCCGCACGCCCTGGAGGAAACCGCTAGCGAGTCCGGCGCCGCCGCCGAGCCGGTGGACGGCCCGGCGACCGAGAGCGCCGCCAAGCCCGCCGATCTTGCCGAGCCCGTGGACAGCCGGGCGAACTGAGACCGTCCCCGCGTCGTCTCCGTCCTCGTGATGGACTACCGTGCCGTGCCGGGAGCCGACCGGCACGGCACGGTGGTCGGGAACGGCACAGCGGCAGGGAACGGCACGGCGTCCCGTCAGACGGCACGGCAGAGAGGCACGGGGGAATGAAGATCGACTGGGACCGGCGCACCTGCGCGCGCAAGGGCCATGTGACCTACGCGCCGGACGACCCCCGGCTGCGCGTCCGGCTGCGCGCCGACACCGCCGTGGGCGAGGCGTGGCGCTGCCTGCGCTGCGGCGACTTCGTGCTCGGGGCGCCGCGCGGCTCGGGACCGGCCGCCGACGCGCCGCTGACGCCGCGCGGCAAGGTCCTCCGGGACCTGTTCATCCTGCGGTTCCTGGCGATCGAACGGGCGCTGCGCGGGGTGTTCATCGTGCTGGTCGCGGTGGCGGTGTGGAAGTTCAGCAACAGCCAGGACGCGGTACGACGGCTGTTCGACGAGTACCTGAACGTGTTCCGGCCCGTCTTCCAGCACTTCCACTACGACCTCGACCACTCGCCGGTGGTCGGCACCGTCCAGAAGACGTTCGGCTACCGGCACTCCACGCTGCTCCTGGTCGCCTCGCTGCTGCTGGCCTACGCGCTGATCGAACTGGTCGAGGCGGTCGGCCTCTGGTACGCGAAGCGCTGGGCGGAGTATCTGACGGTGGTCGCCACCGCGGCGTTCCTGCCGCTGGAGGTCTACGAACTCACCGAGCACGTCAGCGCGGTGAAGATCGCCACCCTGGTCCTCAACGTCCTCGCCGTCGTCTACATCGCCCTCGCCAAGCGGCTGTTCGGCCTGCGCGGCGGGCGCCGGGCGTTCGAGGAGGAGCGCCGCGGCGCCTCCCTGCTGGAGGTCGAGGAGTCGGCCGGCGCGCTGGTGTGAGACACGGGAGCGGTCAGGCGTTGCCTTGACCCCGACGTCAAGGCTTACGTTCGTCCCCATGCGAATCGGCGAGCTGGCCGCGCGGGCCGGGACCACGACGCGCGCACTGCGCTACTACGAGGCGCGGGGGCTGCTGCCCGCGCGGCGCGACGCGAAGGGGCATCGCGCGTACGACGAGCGCGACCTGGAACTGCTGCGGCAGATCAGGACGCTCCAGGACTTCGGGTTCGACCTGGAGGAGACCCGGCCCTTCGTGGAGTGCCTGCGGGCCGGGCATCCCCAGGGCGACTCCTGCCCGGCGTCGCTCGCGGTCTACCGGCGCAAGCTGGACGCGCTGGACGCGCTGATCGACGAGTTGCGGGCGGTGCGCGCCGAGGTGCGCGCGCAGTTGGCGCGGGCCGAGCGGGCGCGGGACGGGCTGGCCGCCGAGGCGCTGGTTCCGGGGGGTCCGGAACCGGTGTGCGAACTGGGAGGGCGGAAGCGATGACCGAACGGGCGGCCGGGGTGGCCGAGGTGACCGACGAGGACTTCGAGGTCGAGGTGCTCGCAGCGGAGCGTCCGGTGCTGGTGCAGTTCACGGCCGAGTGGTGCGGGCCGTGCCGGCAACTGGCGCCTGTGCTGCGCGATCTCGCCGCCGAGCACGGCGAGAAGCTGAAGGTGGTGCGACTGGACGTGGACCGCAGTCCCGGGACTACGCTCGCGTACCGGGTGATGGCGACTCCGACGCTCATGGTGTTCCGGGACGGCGAGCCGGTGACGTCGATGGTGGGCGCACGGGCCAAGCGGCGGCTGCTTGAGGAACTGTCCGACGTGCTGTGATCCAGCGGGCGTCCGCCCAGGTCGCGGACGGCGGCCATGAAGAAATCCCCCGGGCAATTGTGCCCGGGGGATTTCTTTCGGTATATTGAGTGGTTCGCGACTTGCGAATAAAAAGGTCGCAGCGAATTTCACTGAGCACAGTATATGCGGGCGGGAGCGGAATTGTCAAACACCGGTTTTCCAGACGATGAATTGCGGCGGGAACAGGAATTCATCGACGGACTGTACGCACGCGTCGACGCGCTGCGCGCCGCCGCCGAGGACTCCGTCCAGGACGCGCTCGCCCAGGGCGACACGCCCATGCAGGCCCGGCTGGAGCGGGACATCCTGGTCGCCGAGCGCTCCGGGCTGCTGGCCGCGCTGAACGCCGTGGACGGCTCGCTCTGCTTCGGCCGGATCGACCGCGCCGACGGCGCCGCCCACCACATCGGCCGCATCGGCCTGCGCGCCGACGACGCCGAGCGCACCCCGCTCCTGATCGACTGGCGCGCCGACGTCGCCCGCCCCTTCTACCTGGCCACCGGCCACACGCCGATGGGCCTGCGCCGCCGCCGGCACATCTCCGCCGAGGGCCGCCGGGTCGCCGCGCTGCACGACGAGATCCTCGACCTCGCAGACGCCACGCGCACCGGCCACGAGGACCCGTCCGGCGACGCCGTGCTGCTGGCCGCGCTGAACTCCGCGCGCACCGGCCGGATGGGCGACATCGTGCGCACCATCCAGGCCGACCAGGACCGCGTCATCCGCGCCCCGCACCGCGGCGTGATGGTCGTGGAGGGCGGTCCGGGCACCGGGAAGACGGCGGTGGCGCTGCACCGCGCCGCCTATCTCCTCTACGAGCACCGGGAACTGCTCGCCCGCCGGGCCGTGCTCATCGTCGGCCCCAATCCGGCGTTCCTCGGCTACATCGGCGAGGTGCTGCCCTCTCTCGGCGAGACCGGCGTGCTGCTCGCCACGGTCGGGGAGCTGTTCCCCGGGGTGAAGGCGACGGCCGCCGACACCCCGGAGGCCGCCGCCGTGAAGGGCCGCGCGGACATGGCCGACGTGCTCGCCGCCGCCGTCCGGGACCGCCAGGCGCTGCCCGAACCGGTGATCGCCGTGGAGCACGACCGCGAGGTGCTGATGCTCGACGACGGCCTGGTGGACGTCGCCCGGGAGCGCACCCGCGCCGCGAAGCTGCCGCACAACGCGGCCCGCGAGCACTTCGAGGGCCACATCCTGAACACGCTCACCGACATGGTCGCCGAGCGCGTCGGCACCGACCCCTTCGACGGCTCGAACCTGCTGGACCCGAGCGACATCACCCAGATCCGCGACGAACTGGCCGAGAACCCCGAGGTCTGGGCGGCGATCGACCGGCTGTGGCCGCGCCTGACCCCGCAGCGGCTGGTCGCGGACTTCCTCGCCGCCCCCGGGAGTCACCTGTCCGACGAGGACGCCGCCGCCGTCCGCCGCCCGGTCACCCGAGCGTGGACCGTCGCGGACGTCCCCCTGCTCGACGAGGCCGCCGAACTGCTGGGCGAGGACGACCGGCTCGCCCGCGCCCGCGCCGCACGCGAGCGCGCGTCCCAGGTGGCGTACGCGCAGGGCGTGCTGGACGTGTCCTACGCCTCGCGGACCTACGAGTTCGAGGACAAGGACGAGGAGGACTCCGAGATCCTGTCGGCGCACGACGTCATCGACGCCGAGCGGTTCGCCGAACGCCACGAGGAGGACGACCATCGCGGCGCCGCCGAGCGCGCGGCGGCCGACCGCACCTGGGCGTTCGGGCACATCATCGTCGACGAGGCGCAGGAGCTGTCCCCGATGGCCTGGCGGATGCTGATGCGGCGCAGCCCCACCCGCTCCATGACCCTGGTGGGCGACCCCGCGCAGACCGCGGAGGCGGCGGGCGTCGGCGCCTGGGAGGACATCCTGCGGCCGTACGTGGAGGACCGCTGGGAGCACACCCGGCTCGGCGTGAACTACCGCACCCCGGCCGAGGTGATGGACGTGGCGGCGGCCGTGGTGCGCGCCGAGCGCCCCGGCTTCGAGCCGCCCAGCTCCGTGCGCTCCACCGGTGTGCGGCCCTGGGCCCGCGCCGCCGACGACCTGCCCGGCGCGCTGGAGCAGGCCGTCGCCGACCTCGCCCCGCGCGAGGGCAGGCTCGCGGTCATCGCCCCGCGCGAGCTGCACGGCGGGCTGGCCGCCCGGCTGGACGGCGTGCGCGCCGGCGCCGAGCCCGACCTGACGCGCCCGGTCGTCCTGCTCGACCCGCGTCAGGCCAAGGGCCTGGAGTTCGACTCCGTGCTGGTCGTCGAGCCCGGCCGGTACGGCGCCAGTGACCTGTACGTCGCCCTGACCCGGGCCACGCAGCGGCTCGGCGTGCTGCACTCCGAGCCGCTGCCCGAGGCCCTCGCGGACGCCCTGGCGCCGACCGCCTGATCCGCGTCCGGGCCGGTTGCGAACTTACGCCGGGCGCAGCCAGACCGTCGCCAGGGGCGGCAGCGTCAGCCGGATGCTCGCGGGGCGGCCGTGCCAGCCCTGCGGCTCCGGCTTGACCGGGTCCGGGTGGACCACGTCGCTGCCGCCGTACCGGCCCGCGTCGGTGTTGAGCACTTCCACCCAGGCGGGCACGTCGTCGGGGACGCCGAGACGGTAGTCGTGGCGGGGCGCCGAGGCGAAGTTGGACACCGCCAGCAGCGGGGCGCCGTCCGCGTCGTAGCGGAGGTAGGCCAGGACGTTGTCCTCCGCCCCGTCCGCGACCACCCACTGGAAGCCGTCGGGGTGCACGTCCCGTTCCCACAGCGCGGGAGTGTCGCGGTAGACGGCGTTGAGGTCGCGCACCAGGTCCAGCACGCCCCGGTGGTCGGCCGCCGCGCCCCAGTTCGGGTCGAGCAGCCACCAGTCCGGGCCGCGCATCTCGGACCACTCGGCCCCCTGCGCGAACTCCTGTCCCATGAACAGCAGTTGCTTGCCCGGGTGGGACCACATGAAGGCCAGGTAGGCGCGCAGGTTGGCCCGCTGCTGCCACCAGTCGCCGGGCATCTTCGACACCAGCGAGCCCTTGCCGTGCACCACCTCGTCGTGGGAGATCGGCAGCACGTAGTTCTCGCTGTAGGCGTACACCATCGAGAACGTCATCTCGCCGTGGTGGTACCTGCGGTGCACGGGCTCGTGGCTCATGTAGTCCAGCGAGTCGTGCATCCAGCCCATGTTCCACTTCAGGCCGAACCCCAGGCCGCCGAAGCCGGACGGCCCCCGGTGGTGGGTGGACCGGGTGACGCCGTCCCACGCGGTCGACTCCTCGGCGACGGTCACCACGCCCGGCGCCCTGCGGTACACCGTCGCGTTCATCTCCTGGAGGAACGCCACCGCGTCCAGGTTCTCCCGGCCGCCGTGCTCGTTGGGCGTCCACTGGCCCGGCTCGCGCGAGTAGTCCAGGTAGAGCATGGAGGCCACGGCGTCCACCCGCAGGCCGTCGATGTGGAACTCCTCGCACCAGAAGACGGCGTTGGCGACCAGGAAGTTGCGCACCTCGCGGCGGCCGAAGTCGAACTCCAGCGTCCCCCAGTCCGGGTGGGCCGCGCGCAGCGGGTCCGCGTGCTCGTACAGCGGGCGCCCGTCGAACTCGGCCAACGCCCACGCGTCGCGCGGGAAGTGCGCCGGCACCCAGTCCATGATCACGCCGATGCCCGCCTGGTGCAGCGCGTCCACCAGGTACTTGAAGTCGTCCGGCGTGCCCAGGCGGGCCGTCGGCGCGTAGAACCCGGTGACCTGGTAGCCCCAGGAGCCGCCGAAGGGGTGCTCGGCGACCGGCATCAGCTCCACGTGCGTGAAGCCCAGGTCCTTGACATAGGCGGGCAGTTGCTCGGCGAGCTGACGGTACGTCAGTCCGGGCCGCCATGAGGCGAGGTGCACCTCGTACACGGAGAACGGCGCCTCGTGGGCGGGCCGTTCCGCCCGGCGGGCCATCCACTCCCCGTCCTCCCACGCGTGGTGCGAGGCGTGCACGACGGACGAGGTGGCGGGCGGCGTCTCGGTCCGGCGGGCCATCGGGTCGGCGCGCAGCGTCTTCGACCCGTCCGGCCGGGTGATCTCGAACTTGTACAGCTCGCCCTCGCCGACCCCGGGCACGAACAGCTCCCACACGCCCGTGCCGCCCAGCGACCGCATCGGACACGCGGCGCCGTCCCAGAGGTTGAAGTCGCCCGCCACGCGCACGCCCCGGGCGTTGGGCGCCCACACCGTGAACCGGGTCCCCTCCACGCCCTCGTGCGTCATCGGCTGCGCCCCGAGCGCGCGCCACAGCTCCTCGTGCCGTCCCTCGCCGATCAGGTGCAGGTCCAGCTCGCCGAGCGCGGGCAGGAACCGGTAGGCGTCCTCGACGACCTGCACGGTCCCCTCGTAGGCCACTTCCAGCCGGTACTCGGGCACGTCCGCCAGCGGCAGCAGCCCCGAGAAGAACCCCTCCCCGTCGTGCCGCAGCTCCACCTGCCGGTCCCCGGCGACCACGGCGACGCCCAGCGCGTAGGGCCGGTACGCCCGTACGGCGACCCCGCCGGGCACGGGATGCGCGCCGAGCACCGCGTGCGGGTCGTGATGCGTCCCGTCGAGCAGACGGTACCGGTCCGCGGCGTCGACGGCGGGGGAGACGGGCGCCGCCGCGGGCGCCGCCGGAGCGGGCGCGGCGGCGGGCGACGGGGCCGCGGCGGGAGCCGTGACCGCCGTCTTCGCCACCGCGGTCTTCCGCGCGGCCGTCTTGGGGGCGGCTGTCTTCTTCACCGCCGTTTTCTTCACCGCCGTTTTCTTCACGGCCGACTTCTTCGCCGCTGTCTTCTTCGCGGCGGTCGTGGCCGCGGCGGTCGTGGCCGTGGCGGTCGTGCGGGCGGTGGGCTGCCGCGTGGGCGTCTGCCGTGCCGGGGCCTTCTTCGCGGCGGCCTTCTCGGGCGCGGCCTTCGCGCCCTTGGCGGCCTTGGCCGTCTCGGCCGCCGCCTTCCCCGCGGCGCCGGCCGTCTTCGCGGCGGTCTTCTTCGCCACCGCCTTCTTCGCCACCGCCTTCTTCGCCACCGCCTTCTTCGCCACAGCCTTCTTCGCCACAGCCTTCTTCGCCACCGCTGTCTTCTTCGCCGTGGCCGTCTTCTTCGCCGCCTTCTCCGGGTTCGCCGCCTTGGCGGCCGTCGTCGTCTTCTTCGCGGCCGTCTTCGCCGTCTTCGTGGCGGCCGTCTTCTTCGTCGCCGTCTTCTCGGCCGCGGCCTTCTTCGCGGGGGCCTTCCTCGCGGTCTTCTTCGCGGCCGCCGGCTGCTCGGCGCGGGCGGCCGCGGCCGTCGCGTGCGGATCCGAACCGCTGGTCGGGGGGCGGTCAGTCACGGGTGCAGCCTCCTCGGCGCAGGACGAGACAGGTCGGAGTGGGGGGACAGGAGCGGCGGCCGCGGGTCAGACCGGGTCCGGACCGGCCAGCCGCCGGACCGCGGAGAGCGGGACGGCGAGCCAGTCGGGGCGGTGCCGGGCCTCGTAGAGGACCTCGTAGACCGCCTTGTCGGTCTCGTAGGCGCGCAGCAGCACCGGGTCGGTGCGCGGGTCGCTCCCGGCGGCCTCCGCGTACCCGGCGCAGTAGGCGGCCCGGCAGGCCGCCGCCCAGCCGGGCGCGGGCGGGCCGCCGGCCGCGTGCGCGGCGTAGTCGAAGGAGCGCAGCATCCCGGCGACGTCCCGGACCGCGGGCTGGGGCATCCGCCGCTCGGCCAGCGGCTTGGCCGGCTCGCCCTCGAAGTCGATCAGCGACCACTCGCCGGAGGGCGAGCGCAGGCACTGCCCGAGGTGCAGGTCGCCGTGCACGCGCTGGGCGGTCCAGGTGTGCCCCTCGGCGGCCAGATCGGCCAGCGCCTCGAAGGCGGAGCGCAGCCCGGGGGCGTACGGCCGCAGCGCCGGGACCGCCTGCGCCGCCGCGTCCAGCCGCTCGGTCATGCCGTCGACCAGCGACTGGAGCTGGAGGTGGGCCAGGGTGACGGTGGGCAGCGCGTGGGCGAGCGCGGTGTGCACCTCGGCGGTGGCGCGGCCCAGCGCGCGCGCCTCGGCGGTGAAGTCCTCGCCCTTGGCCAGCTCGCGCAGCGCCAGCTCCCAGCCGTCGGTCGCCCCCTGCACGAACGGCTGGAGCACGCCCAGCACGTAGGGGTCGTCGGCCCCGGCGTCCGGGACGTCGGCCGTCATCCAGGCGGTCGGCGGCGGCACGCGCGGGCAGCCCTCCCGGGCCAGGGCGAGCGGCAGCTCCAGATCGGGGTTGACGCCGGGCAGCACCCGGCGCAGCAGTTTGAGAATGAACGTGTCGCCGTAGACGACCGACGAGTTGGACTGCTCCGCGGTCACCAGGCGCGGCGCCAGGTCGGGACGTATCTCCTCGCGCCGCTCGAAGCGCAGTCCGCCGATGCGGGCCCGGCCGCGCATCGCCTCCAGGATCACCTCGGCGGGACGGGGGTCGTGCAGCGCCTCGTACACGGTGCGCCCGGCGAGCGGGCCCTCGTGCACATGGCCGATCAGCGCGGGCGCCAGCCTCGGCGGCAACGCCTCGCGCACGCCTATGAGCAGTTGGTAGCAGTCCCCCGGGTGGGGGACGCCGCCCTGCGCGGGCGCGAGCGGCTGATGGGCGCGGACGAGCAGGTGGTAGAGGCCCAGCTTCCCGTCGCCGGGCAGCAGCTCGGTGGCCGAGACCAGCGAGAATCCGGTGACCGGCCGTCCCTTGCCCGCGAACCAGCGCTGGCGGGGCAGCCACTCGCGCAGCAGCGGATCCAGCGACGCGAGGAGTCCGGAGCCGGCGGCGGGGACAGAGCGTGTGACTGCTTGGGACATGGCGTCCGACATGGCGTCGCGTCCAATCCGCTAGTCGGGTGTGACTCTCGCGTGCCCAGTGGTGGGGCGGGGAAACCGCCCCACCACGGACTGCTACCCGACGGCGTCGTCGCGCAGCCGGAACCAGTAGAAGCCGTGTCCGGCCAGGGTGAGGAGGTAGGGGAGTTCGCCGACGGCGGGGAAGCGGACGCCGCCGATCAGTTCCACCGGGTTTCGCCCCTGGAAGTCGCTGAGGTCGAGTTCGGTGGGCTGGGCGAAGCGGGAGAAGTTGTGGACGCAGAGGACGAGGTCGTCTTCGTGTTCGCGCAGGAAGGCGATGACGGCGGGGTTGGAGGAGGGGAGTTCGGTGTAGGAGCCGAGTCCGAAGGCGGGGTTCTGCTTGCGGATCTCGATCATGCGGCGGGTCCAGTGCAGCAGCGAGGAGGGCGAGGACATGGACGCCTCGACGTTGGTGACCTGGTAGCCGTGGACGGGGTCCATGATGGTGGGCAGGTAGAGGCGGCCGGGGTCGCAGGAGGAGAATCCGGCGTTGCGGTCGGGGGTCCACTGCATGGGGGTGCGCACGGCGTCGCGGTCGCCGAGCCAGATGTTGTCGCCCATGCCGATCTCGTCGCCGTAGTAGAGGATCGGGCTGCCGGGCAGGGAGAGCAGGAGGGCGGTGAACAGCTCGATCTGGTTGCGGTCGTTGTCCAGGAGGGGGGCGAGGCG